>JBQCGO010000346.1:0-4862 GCA_051955575.1 Burkholderiaceae bacterium | reverse complement strand
AGGGCTTCAACTGTCCGACCGCTGCGGGGAACTGCTGGAGGCGGCGTCCGGCTGTGCTCTGCGTTGGCCGGCCGGCGCCACGCGGGCCGCGCCGACCATCCTCTGCGTGCGCGCCGGCTCGGCTGCGCGCCGCGACCGGCTGGAAGACATCTGCCGGCAGGCCGGCATCGGCACCCGGCGCTGGTACCAGCCGCTGCTGCACCGGCATGGACCCGCGGTCGGCCCGCTGGTCGCGCTGCCGGCGCCGCACGCCGAACGCATCGCCGACGACCTGATCGGCCTGCCCTTCTTCGCCGCGATGCGCGACGACCAGCTGCAACCGGTCGCCGACGCGGTGCGCGGCGCATTTGCATCTCCTCTTCATTCCACCGTAACGGACACACTGGAAACCACATGATGAATACGCAACTCGACACCATCGACCAGTTCCTCGGCAAGTTCGACGCCGCGGTCGATTTCCAGGAACCGGTGCCGCTGGCCGCGGACACCGCGCTGCAGGACCTGCCCGAATGGGACTCGCTGGCCGCGCTGTGCGTGATCGTGATGTTCGACATGGAGTACGGCAAGACCATCACCGGCGAGCACATCCAGAAATGCCGCACTCTGACCGACCTGTACCAACTCGCGGCCGCCTGACGGCCACCGCCTGTTTTTTGAGCAAGGGCAAGACATGGCATACGCCGTCCTGAATCACGTCCGCATCGCGGGCGTCGCCAGCTGCGTGCCGGCGAACGTGGTCTCCAACCTGCAGTGCGCGCCCGAGCGGCTGTCCGAGCGCGAGCGGCTGGTGCGCAACATCGGCATCGCCTACCGCCGCCAGGCCGACGCCGGCCAGTGCTTTTCCGACCTCGCGCAGCGCGCCGCCGAAGACCTGATGGCCCAGCTCGGCTGGCGTCCCGAGGAAGTCGACGCGATCGTGGTGGTCACGCAATCGCCCGACTACCCGTTCCCCGGCACCGCGGTGCTGCTGCAGGACCGGCTCGGCCTGCCCAACGCCTGCCTCGCGTTCGACATCAACCTCGGCTGCTCGGGCTATCCGTACGGACTGTTCGTGGTCGGCAGCATGATCGAGGCCGGCAAGCTGCGCAAGGCCCTGCTGGTGGTCGGTGACAAGTCGACCAATCCGGACTCGCAGGACCAGGGCTTCGCGGTGCTGTTCTCCGACGCCGGCACCGCGACCGCGCTCGAATACCGCGAGGACGCGGCGCCCGCCTACTTCGACCTCTATACCGACGGCGCCGGCTACCAGGCAATCTACTGCCCGGCCGGCGGCAACCGCAATCCGCTGCGGCCCGAGCACCTGGTGGCGACGGCCGGCGAAGACGGCATCGTGCGCCGCCAGACCGACCTGCGCCTGGACGGCCCGGCGATCCTGAATTTCTCGATCACCCGCATCCCGCCGGCGGTCGAATCGCTGCTGGACCGGGCGCGGATGACGGCGGATCAGGTCGACTGGTTCCTGTTCCACCAGGCCAACCGGATCATCAACGAGACGATCCGCAAGAAGCTGCGGCTGCCGGCCGAGAAGACGCCGTCGACGCTGCACGATTTCGGCAACACGAGTTCGGCGTCGATCCCGCTGACGCTGACGATGCATGCGGCGCCGGCGATCCGCGCGGGCCGGCAGCGGCTGCTGATGAGCGGCTTCGGCGTCGGCCTGTCGTGGGCCAGCTGCATCGTCGACATCGACGCCGACGCCGCGGTGCCGCCGCTGATCGAGGTCTGAGCCATGACCGCTGAATTCAATCCGTTCTCGCTGCGCGGCAAGCGCGTCCTCGTTACCGGCGCGACATCTGGCCTCGGGCACTGCGTCGCGCTGACCTGCGCGCGGATGGGCGCCGAGGTGATCGGCGTCGGCCGCGACGAGGAACGTTTGGCTCGCACTGCTGAAGCGCTTGCGGGCATTTCCGACGCGGCGCATGTGACGATCAAAGCGGATCTCACCGATGAGGTTGCCCGCGCCACGGTGATCTCGTCGCTTCGTTCCCCAGTTGACGGGGTGGTGCATGGCGCCGGGATATCGAGACTAAGTCCGGTACGGCTAATGACAGTGGATCATCTACGAGAGGTGCAAACCATCAATGTCGAAGCTCCCGTGATGCTCACGCAAGGTCTGCTTAGGCATGGTTTGGTCGCGCCAGGAGGATCGATCGTATTCGTCGCATCCATCGCCGCGCACATTGGCGTAGCAGGCGTCGGTGCCTATTCCGGCACTAAAGCAGCGCTGATCGGATTGATGCGCTGCCTCGCAGTCGAAGTGGTGAAGCGCCGCATTCGGGCAAACTGCCTCTCGCCATCTCTTGTGCAATCTCCGATGCTGGAAGCAGCTTCAAAGGTATCGGGTGATCTCGAGCAATTACGGAAGGACCACCCGCTCGGCTTCGGCAAGCCGGAAGACGTAGCCAACGCTGCCGTATTTCTTCTGTCGGATGCGAGTAGCTGGATTACGGGAACTACGATCGTCATGGACGGCGGCTTGACCATCAGTTGACATGCAAGCTAACGGCAAGCGTCACCTGCTGATCGTCGGCGCCGGCGGCTACGGCCGCGAGGTGCTGACCTACGTGCGCGACGACAACCCGCTGTTCGCGGTGAAGGGCTTTCTCGACGGCCGCGCCGACGCGCTCGACGGCTACGCCCGCGACGTCGGCATCGTCGGCGACCCGCTCACCTGGGTGCCGCGGGAAGACGAAGTGTTCATGGCCGCGCTCGGCGATCCGCAGGAGCGCTTCAAGTACACCGCGTCGCTGCGCGACGTGCACCACGTGGACTTTGCGACCGTGATCCACCCGCGCGCGAACGTGGCCGCCCACACCCGCATCCGGCACGGCTGCATCGTCGCGCCGCACGCGGGCATCTCGTGCGACGTGATCATCGGCGAATTCACCTGCATCCAGGAATACACGGTGATCGGCCACGACGCGCGCATCGGCAACTGGTGCCAGATCAATTCCCACTGCACCATCGCCGGCGGCGCGCAGATCGGCCATTTCGTCACCATCCACCCGAACTGCGTCGTGACCTCGGGCGCAAAGATCGGCGACGGCGTGACGGTGGGCGCCGGCAGCGTCGTGATCGGCAACATTCCCGCCGGTGTCACGGTGCTCGGCAATCCCGCCCGCCGGTTTGCCTTCCGATGAAGGAACTCTCTTGACCACCTGGAAAGAAACGATGCGCCGAATCGACGTCGGCAACCTCGATCCGCGCGACGCGTTGCTGGAGGCTGTCGCCGCCTACTGCGACGATCCGCTGTTCTGTATCCCGTCTGACGCGCGCGAGGTGCTCGCGGCCCGCGGCCGGGCGACCGAAATAATCCTGCTCGGCGCGACACCGTTCTCCCGCACCTTCCTCTCGGAGGCGCACGACGCGGTGCGGATCGTGGCGGCGGTGGACGACTTCCGCGCGGCCAGCGGCGACCGATTCGAGGGCTTGCCGATCATCACTTCACAGGAAATGCTGCGTCGCGCAGCGGGCAGCGGAACGATCACCGTCAGCGGCTGCCGCTACGACCGCTCACGCCGGTATTTCAAGAACATGGCACGCGAGCACCGGGTGCCCCATCTCAATTTCGAGCAGGCGATGCGGCTTTTCAAGCCGGGCGCGGCGCGCGACCACCGGGTCGAGGACTGGGGACCGACGATCGCGGCCCGGTTGCCGGAATACCTTGCGCTGGGCGACCGGCTGGTCGACGACTACTCGCGCGACACGCTGTACCGGGTGCTGCTGTCACACTTGACTTGCAATCCCGAGTGGTCGCTGCATGCGGCGCGTCCTTACTGCACGCTGTATTTCCGCTCCGGGCTGTGGTCGCCGGGTTCGAGCGAACGCTTCCTCGATTGCGGCGCTTCGCTCGGCGAATCGACGTCGGCTCTAATCGACGCCGCCGACGGCCGATTCGAACAGATCTGGATGGTCGAACCGGACCGCTACAACGTCGAGACGCTGCAGACCTTCCTGCGCGGGTTCGATGGTTCCACGCAGCGAGAGCGGATCTCGCTGCACGCCTGCGCAGTCGGCGAGCGCGACGAAGCCATGCCGTTCGCCCACCAGGGCGGGCACGGCGGCCAGCTGCTGGGCGGGCAAGACGGCGACACCGTGCCGGTGCGCCGCATCGATGATCTGGTCGACGCCGCACCGACGCTTATCAAGATGGACATCGAAGGCGCCGAACTGTCCGCGCTGCGCGGCGCGGCCGGCTGCATCGCGCAAGCCAAGCCAACCCTGGCGATCTCCGCTTACCATCGCGGTAACGACCTGATCGACCTGTCGTCGTTCGTGCTGTCGCTGCGGCCCGATTATCGGATCGGCCTGCGGCACCATACCGAAGAACGCTGGGATACCTGTCTGTATTGCTACTGACATCATGCGCGGACTGATTTCTCCCGAACATTATCGCGACCTGGCGTGCCTGCGCGACGAACAAAACGTCGTGTTCGCGCGCGCTTGGCAGTTCGTCGGCCTGCTGCTCGAATTCGACGGGCTGTCTCACTGTGGCCTGCAGGTGGGCGATACCGACGTGCTGATCCAGATCGACAAGTCCGGGCGGCCGCGCGCCTACCGGAACGTCTGTTCCCATCGCCATGCGCAGCTGTGTGCGCCGGGCCTGCACGGCGGCCCGGTGCGCTGCCCGTATCACGGCTGGGTGTACGACCGTGAGGGCGTGCCGGCGGGCATCCCCCAGCCTAAGGCCTTTCCGGCGGTGGTCGCTAACCCGGCAGCGTTTCGGCTGTCCGAATTCGCCTGCGACGCTGCGGGCCAGTTCGTGTTCGTGCGCCTCGCGTCGCAAGGTCCGAGCCTGGCCGAGTATCTCGGCCCGGAACGGGATTTCCTGTTGCGCGCGTCAGAGGGCATGAACGGCGTGA
>JBQCGO010000345.1:0-6680 GCA_051955575.1 Burkholderiaceae bacterium | reverse complement strand
ATCGCCGGCAGCGACTGGCAGAAGACGCTCGACTTCGCGATGCGCAACTTCAAGGACGAGAGCTTCATCGCGCAGTTCCTGTCGCCGAAGCTGATCCGCGACTTCCACTTCTTCTCGATCCTCGACGACGACCGCGACGACAAGCTGCTGATCTCGGCGATCCACGACGACCTCGGCTACCGCCACGTGCGCCAGCAGCTGGCCGACCAGTACAACCTCGGCAACCGCGAGCCCGACATCCAGGTCTGGTCGGTCGATACCCGCGGCGACCGCTGCCTGACGCTGCGGCACACCCAGTTCCAGCGGCGGCCGCTGAACCGGCAGACCGACGAGGTGCTGAAGCACGTCGCCCGGCTGTGGGGATTCGACGTGCGGCTCGACACGGTCGACGAGCAGGGCCGCGTGCTGCAGTCGCACGACTGCCGGCAGGAACGCAGCCGCCGCCGGCCCTAAGTTTAAATTCCGCGGCGGCGCCGGTCAGGAAGGAACGTCGCCGGGATTCGCCGCCGGGCCGCCTTCGGTGATCCGCCTTTCCTTCGTGATGTTGTCGGCGGTCTGCTGGCGCGCGATCTTCGCGTAGCCGCGCAGGTTGCCGCCGCGTGGACCGTCGTCGCGCAACGGCGTCATCACGCCGCTGCAGAACAGCGTCGAGCCGTCCTTGCGCCGGTGCCAGCGCTCGTCCTCGGCGCGGCCGTCATCGCGCGCCCGGCGGCGCTCCTCCTCGAAGATGTTGCGGGCGCGGTCTTCCTCGGTGTAGACCATATCGCCCATCTTCCCGATCACCTCGTCCTCGGCATAGCCGAACATCCGCTCGGCGCCGGTATTGAAACTTGTGACGCGCCCGTCCGGATCGAAGGTCATGATCGCGTAGTCGCGCGTGCTCTCCGCCACCAGCCGCATCAGCGCCTCGCCGGTGCGCAGCTTGTCCTCGGCAAGACGGCGGGCAGTGATGTCGATGAAGGTCATGATCGCACCGTCGATCCGGTCCTCGGTGGTCCGGTACGGCAGCAGCCGGGCAATGTAGAAGCGGCCGTCGCTGCTGCCCACTTCGCGCTCCACCGGGCGCAGCGTTTCGAAGGTGGTGGTCGCGTCGTTCACCATTTCCTCGTAATCGAGCCGGTGGGTAATGTCCAGCAGCGAACGGCCGATGTCCGACGGGATGATGCTGAAGATATCGGTGGCGCGCGGCGTGTAGCGCTTGATCCGCATGCCGCGGTCGATGAACACCGTCGCGATGTCGGTCGACGCGATCAGGTTGTTCAGGTCGTCGTTGATCTGGCCGGTCTCCTCGACCTTCATCTTCAGTTCGTAGTTGACGGTGATCAGTTCCTCGTTGACCGACTGCAGCTCTTCCTTGCTGGTTTCCAGTTCCTCGGTGGCCGAGCGCAGTTCCTCGTTGATCGCCTGCAGCTCCTCGTTCGACGCGCGCAATTCCTCGGTCGAGGTCTCGGAATGCTCGATGGTTTCCTGCAACTGTTCCTTGGTGCGCTGCAGTTCGCTTTCCAGCTGGTTCAGCACCGCGCTGTCCTTGCCGCCCGTCGCCGGCGGCGCATCGTCCAGCATGGCCTCCACCTCGTCGAACAGCACCAGTACCAGGTCGGTGCCCGCCTCGTCGTCGTGGAACGGCCGCACCACCATGTTGACGTAGTAGTCGCGGCCGTCGCGCTTGAACAGCACCCGCCGCGCTTCCACGCTCTTGCCGTTCTGCATCGCCTGGAACAGCGCGGTGCGCAGCTCGAGCCGCAGTTCGGGATGCACCAGCGCGACCAAGTTGTGCGACGGCTCGCCGCCCAAGTGGCGCAGGAAGCGGCCGACGCGATCGGACATGTAGAGGATGTTGGACTCGTGATTCACCAGCACGCTCGGCGGCGCATGCCGGGCCAGCACCCGCTGGTGGATTTCGGCGAACGAGAACCTGCGCTTGCCCGGCACGGCGGGCGGCGCCGCCAGCGGCGAGCGCGACAGACTCAGCGCCGGCATCGCGGAGGCGGTGCGCAGGGTGCGCGACATCGCCTTGGCGCGGTAGATCCGGTTCTTCTTGTCGACCACGGTGAAATAATGCCCGGCGACCTCGGCCGATTCCGAGCTGCCGAGGAACAGGAACCCGCCCGGGTTCAGCGCGAAGTGGAACATCTCCAGCACCTGTTCCTGCATCTCGCGGTTCAGGTAGATCAGCAGGTTGCGGCAGGTGATCAGGTCCAGCCGCGAGAAAGGCGGGTCGCGCAAAAGGTTGTGCGCCGCGAACAGGATCCGGTCGCGCACGCTTTTCTTGATCCGGTATTCGGCCTCCTCCTTGGCGAAATGCTCGCGCAGCCGGGTGGGCGGCACGTCGGTCAGGATCGAGGACGGATAGAGTCCGGCGCGCGCGGTCGAGATCGACCGCTCGTCGATGTCGGTCGCGAACACCTGGACTTCGGGCGGCGCCGGCATCAGGGCCGCCTGTTCGCAGAACAGCATCGCGACCGAGTACGCTTCCTCGCCGGTCGAGCAGGCCGCGACCCAGGCGCGCACCTGCTCCCCTTCCCGTTTGCCGGCGAACACCTGCGGCACGGCTTCGCGCTCCAGCGCCTCGAACGCCTCGCGGTCGCGGAAGAAGTTGGTCACGCCGATCAGCATGTCCTTCAGCAGCGCGACGTTCTCTTCCGGGTCGGCGTGCAGCACGTCGCGGTACTCCGGCAGCGTCGGCACGCTGCGCACCTGCAGCCGGCGCTCGATCCGGCGCAGCATGGTGGCGCGCTTGTAGTGCCGGAAATCGTGGCCGGTCCGGGCGCGCAGGATCGCGATCACGTCCTGCAGCGCCTCCTCGGCATTGAGCGCGGCGGCGGGCGGCAGCGGCAGCGTGACCGGCGCGTCCGGCGCATCGGTCGACGGCAGTTCGATACGGCTGGAATTGCGCCACAGGTCGATCAGCTTCTGCGGCATCTCGGCCACCGGCAGCACGAAATCGATGTCGCCGGTGCCGATCGCCGCCAGCGGCATGCCGGGATGTTCGGCATCGTCGGGCAGCTGCGCGAGCGCCAGGCCGCCCTGCTCCTTCAGGCGCCCGATTCCCGCAGTGCCGTCGGCGCCGGTGCCGGACAGCACGATGCCGATCGCACGTTCGCGGTGCGCGTCGGCCAGCGTCCGGAAGAACAGATCGATGGCGATGTGCTGGCCGACCGGCCGCTTCAGTTCCCGCACGTACAGGAAACTGTCGCTCATCTCCAGGTGCCGGCCCGGCGGGATCACGTAGACGTGGTTCCTCTCGATGCGGGTCGGCTCCAGCACCTGCACGACCGGCATGCGGGTGGAGCGCTGCAGGATGCTGTCGGCGTGACTGCGATGCTGCGGCGCGAGATGCATGACGACGACGAACGCCATGCCGGCATCGCTCGGCATGCCTTCGAAGAAGCGCATCAGGGCGTTCAGCCCGCCGGCCGATGCGCCGAGGCCGACCACCGGGAAATTGAGCGAACTCCGGATGATGCCGGGAATGTTCTGCGGGGTCGCGGGCGATTCTTGTGCGATGTTGTCCATGATGCGGTGAGCCGAAGAGGGTCGAACCGGAAAGGTTACTCCGTTTGCATCCGTTTTCCCCCCTTCGGCCGGATTTACCGTCCGGTCGCCCGCCCCCCAAGCCGTCTTTCCCGGGAACGGCGAGTCGGCATGCGGCACGACGGCACCTTGCTTTACTTGCATCGGGAATGGCTGCACACTGCGTCACGCTCCAGCCGCCGGAGCCCGCCGTCATCGGCCGTCGCGCAAGGAATTTATTGATGCGAATGTCCTCTACTTCACGAGTCGATTGCTTTACGCGATGCGGCGCCGCACGTTTCCATCCCGATTACCGTTGCTCTCGATGAGACCGCCACGCCCGCTTCCCGTCTGCACGGCATCGCTCCTGTCCGCTCGCCGGCTTCGCCGCGGTGTTTCCCTTCGCTCGCTGCTCCGCGCGAGTGCTTCCGCGACATGTCTTCCCTGCCCCTGACCACGCCGCCGGCCGGCGACGGCGCCGCGCCGCCTGCGGACGAGCGGCTCGCCCGGCGCGCGGAAGATGCCTTCGTGCTGTGCGACCCGACCGGCATCGTACTGTCCTGGAGTACGGCCGTCGTGCATCTGTTCGGCTGGAGCGCCGACGAAGCGGCCGGACAATCGCTGCCGGCGCTGCTCGCACCGGCCGGACAGGCATCGGCGCTGGCCGCGGCGTTGCGGGACGCGAACGACGGCCTCCCGCGACAGCACGGCATGTTCGCGACCGCCGCCCGGCATCACGACGGCCGCCTGATGCAGATCGAATGCCTGCTGCTGCCGGTCGCCATCGGCGGCCGCCGGTGCTGCGGCGTTCTGGCGCATACGCTGCGCCAGCGCCGGCACGACGCCGATCCGCTCCCGGCGCAACCGGGTTCGCCACGCGACGCGATCGTCATCACCGATGCCGACGGCCGCATCCGGTTCTGGAACCGCGGCGCCGAAGCCTTGTTCGGTCACCCGGCGGCGGACGCGCTGGGACGGATCGGCAACGAACTGCTGCAGGCGCAATACCCGCTGGACCCCTGCGCGCTGCTGCGGGAGCTGCGCCGGCGCGGCGAATGGGAAGGCGAGGTCGCATTCACGCTGCGCGACGGTGCGCGCAGGACGCTGCCCGCGCGGCTGGAACTGGACCCCGGGACGAAGGATGGCGATGCCGGCGGACCGCGGATCGTCATGTCGTGCGCCGCGCTGCCGACGGCGCTTTTGCCGATGAAGCCGGCTGGGCGCCCGGAGCCGTCCGGCGCCCAGCCGTACCGATTCGACGCGATGTTCGACCTGCACCCGGACGGCGTTTTCGCGTTCGAGGCCGGCAGCCTGTGCTTCGTCAATCCGGCGCTGGCGACGCTGACGGGCTTCACCACGGCCGAACTGATGACCGGCTCGCTGTCGCGGCTGGTGGCGCCCGAGCATCTCGACGAGGCGCGCGACCGCTTCGCCAAGGCGTTGCGGGGCGCGCCGCAGAATTTCGAAACCGTGTGCCGGCGCAAGGACGGCAGCCGCTTCGAAGCCGCCGTCACGATGCTGCCGCAACTGTCGGCGCACGGCGTCCGCGGCCTGCACGGCATCGTCAAGGACATCAGCGGCCGCAAGGAAGACGAGCGGCGCATCCGCCACCTGGCCACCCACGACGCGCTGACCGGCCTGCCCAACCGCAACCTGCTGCACGACCGGATGCAGCACGCGATCGGCCAGGCGCGCCGCCGGCATGCCCAGGCCGGCGTGCTGTTCATGGACCTGAACCGATTCAAGGTCATCAACGACAGCCTCGGTCACGACCGCGGCGACATCCTGCTGTGCCGGATCGCCGAGCGGCTCAAGAGCGCGGTCCGGGAAATCGACACGGTCGCGCGGCTCGGCGGCGACGAGTTCGTGGTGCTGCTGGAAAACCTCGCCGCGCCGGACCAGCTGGCGACGGTGGCGCGCACGCTGCTGAAGCTGGTGCGCGAACCGGTGGACCTCGGCGGCCACGTGCTCAGCGTGTCGACCAGCATCGGCGGCAGCGTCTATCCGGACGACGGCGACGACGTCGGCACGCTGCTGAAGAACGCCGACCTGGCGATGTACGACGCCAAGGCGACCGGCGCCGGGCAGTACCGCCGCTACCATCCGGAGATGAACGCGCGTGCGGTCGACCGGCTGACGCGCGAGAACAGCCTGCGGCTGGCGGTCGACCGCGGCGAACTGGTGATGCACTACCAGCCGCGGCTCGACATCGCGCGCAACGAGATCGTCGCGGTGGAAGCGCTGGTGCGCTGGGACCACCCGGACAAGGGGTTGATGATGCCGTCCCATTTCATCGGCCTGGCCGAGGAAACCGGGCTGATCGACGCGATCGGCGAATGGGTGCTCGGCATGGCGTGCCGGCAACTGAAGTGCTGGCAGAACGCCGGGCTGTCGCCGATCTGGATGTCGGTGAACATCTCGGCCATCCAGTTGCGCTCGGACGCCACCGTCGACGTGATTGCGCGGGCGCTGGGCGCCAGCGGGCTGGACCCGTCCTGCCTGGAACTGGAAATCACGGAAAGCAGCCTGATGCAGAACCTGGATGCGGTGCAGGAACGGCTGGAATCGATCCGCAAGCTCGGCGTGCATCTGTCGATCGACGACTTCGGCACCGGCTACTCGTCGCTGAGCTACCTGAAGCAACTGCCGATCGACACGCTGAAGATCGACAAGTCCTTCGTCCGCGACGTCACCCAGAACCCGGACGACGCGGCCATCGTCGGCGCGACGATCGCGATGGCGCACAGCATGGGCCTGCGGGTGGTGGCCGAAGGCGTGACCGCGGTCGAGCAGATGCGCTTCCTCGAATCCTGCGGCTGCGACGAAGTGCAGGGCTACCTGCTGTGCCAGCCGCTGCCGGCCGACGAGGCCGAGTCGTTCTTCCGCACCTGCCAGTTGCGCGGCATCTATTACTCGTGGATGCATTGACGCGCATTACCATCCGCGGCGAATGACGCGTCACAAATAAACTTCCGCAGTCAGGAACTTGCCCCCGGGACGGGACTTCATAGCGTGAGCCGGCGCCCCTGCCGTTTCCCATGCGAAAGCTCCCGATCCATGCTCCAGTCGAAAGACCCTCATGCCTGACGCCGGGCGGCCCGCGCCCGGGATGGATGACGAACCGGCCAGCGTCACCGGGCGCGTAACGGACGACGGCCGGTTCCAGG
>JBQCGO010000344.1:0-5570 GCA_051955575.1 Burkholderiaceae bacterium | reverse complement strand
CGACGAAGGCGACGATCATGATCAGCGGCCCCGGCGTCGTTTCGCCGAGCGCGAGGCCGTCGATCATCTGCGCCGGCGTCACCCAGTGATGCGCCTGCGCGGCGCCCTGCAGCACGTAGGGCAGCACTGCGTAGGCGCCGCCGAAGCCGAGGAAGGCAGCCTTGGTGAAGAACCAGCCCATCTGCGCCAGCGGATGCGATATGCCCAGCGCCCAGGCGATCGCGAACCAGGCGGTGAGGCCGCAACCGAAACTCGCCAGAATCGTGATGGCCAGGCGTTTTTTCGAGAACCGCGCATGTGCCGGCGTCGGCGTGGCGTCGTCGATCAGTGCCGGCGCGGCATCGCCGGCTGCCGCATGCGGCGCGGCGATCGAGAACGCCTCGGGCGCGAGTCGCCCGCCGGCGAATCCCGCCGCCGCGGCTGCCAGCACCACCAGCGGGAAGGGCAGGCCGGCTACGCCGATGGCCAGGAACGCGGCCAGTGCGATCCCGATCAGCGGAATACTTTTGAGCGTGCGCGAGGCGATGCGCCAGGCCGCCGCGAGCACGATCGCGACGACCGCCGGCTTGATCCCGTACAGGATACCGGCGATGACCGGCACCGAACCGTAGGCGATATAGACCCAGGACAGGCCGATCAGAACGGCGAGCGACGGCAGCACGAACAGCGTGCCGGCGACGATACCGCCGCGGGTCCGGTGCAGCAGCCAGCCGATGTAGATCGCCAGCTGCGTCGCCTCCGGTCCAGGCAGCACCATGCAGTAGTTCAGCGCATGCAGGAACCGGCGCTCGGAAATCCAGCGTCGCCGCTCGACCAGCTCGGCATGCATCAGCGCGATCTGGCCGGCCGGTCCGCCGAAGCTGACGAAACCCAGCTTCAACCAGAAGCGGAACGCTTCGGCGAAGCCGATGGCGCGGGGAGGGGATGAAGTGGTGGGCATGCAACGCGCGGACCGTGTCCGGCAAGTGGCGGTCGGGCGATTGCACTGAGTGCGACGCCCCGGCGCGGCTCAAGGCCGCCCCGGGACACCGCGCTCATGCCGAAGCGGCGTCTGCCGTCACCGATGCGTCTCGACCTGGACCAGCGGCTCGTTCGACGACGGCGGCAGCGGCTTGCGCTGGCGCGGCTTGCGCGGCGGCGCGACGGTCCTGGCCGCTTCCTCCTGCGCCGCGCGCAGCTTTTCGGGGTCGGTCGACGCCAGCGTCAATCCCGCCGCGCTCAACATCTCGCGCAGCGAATCCGCGTCGGACGAGGCCGCCGGCGAAAGCGAGGATGACGAAGGCGCAGCAGGCTGCTCATCGGCCGCCGCATCCGGAGCAACCGCTGCCATGGCCTCGGCCGGTGCTTCGGTTTCCGGCGCTTGCTCGGTGAAGGAGGCGGTCTCCGGCGTCGACATTGCCTGGGCTTCCGACGATACCGGCATGGGCTCGGCTTGGGCCGGGGGGGCGACATCGTTCGCCGGTGCGAGGATCGCGGCGTCCGCCTCGACCTCGGCGACCGAGGACGGCACATGGCCGTTGGTCGGCGCCGTCTCGGTTGCATCGATCACTTCGGCTTCGTCGGCGTCGCCTGCCGCGATCGCGGATTCCCCGTTCTCGGCGAGGTCGCGTTCCCGGCGGTTGCGGTTGCGGCCGCCGCGACGGCGGCGACGGCGCGGCTCTTCGGAGGTTTCCACGCCTTCGGCCGACACCTGGTTGATCGTGACGATGGCGACGTCCGCATTCACCAGGGCGGCGCCGGCGGCCGGCACCTCGGCCGGCATGGCGGTCACCGGCGACAGCGGTGCCGCGTCGACGACCGCTTCGGCGGCGACGGTTTCCGGCAGCGCCGTTTCCCGGCGGTCGTCACGCTGGCGCGGTTCGCGCTGGCGGGTTCCCTCGCCGTTGGCGCGCGGCTCCCTGGCCTCGCGCGGTTCCCGGGGCGGGCGCGGCGGACGGGCCGGTGCGGCGGACGGTGCTGCAGCAGTCGCAGTCTCCGCGGTTCCCTTCGTCGCTTCGTCGCGCTCCTCGGTGCGATCCCGCTGTGTGCGTCCGCGACCGTTGCGGCCGCCGCGCGTACCGCCGTTGCGGCCGCCGCGTTCGCTGCGTTCCCGCGTCTGGGCGGCTTTCGTCGGCGCAGGCGCGACCGGTGCCGGCGCGGGTGCCGGCGCGGCGAGCTTGGCGCGGAAGAAGTTCAGGATCCGGTCGAGCAGGGTTTCCGCGGCCGGCGCGGGGGCCGAAGCGGCGGCGGGCTGGGGCGTCTCTTCCTTGCGCTCGAACATCGGCGCCGGCCGGTCGGGCGTGATGCCCTTGACCACCGCTTCCTGGCGCGGCTTCGATTCTTCCTTCTGGCGCTTGCCGTAGCTGATGTCGGTGTCGGCCTGTTCGGCCATGCTGTAACTCGGCTGGATGTCTTCCAGGCGCGGATCGTCGTGCTTGATCCGCTCCATCTTGTAATGCGGGGTTTCCAGGTGCTTGTTCGGGATCAGGATCACCGAGACGCGGTGGCGGGTTTCGATTTTCAGGATCTCGCCGCGCTTCTCGTTGAGCAGGAAGGCCGAGACGTCGACCGGCGCCTGCACGTGGATCGCGGCGGAGTTTTCCTTCATCGCCTCTTCCTGGATGATGCGCAGCACCTGCAGGGCGGACGATTCGGTGTCCCGGATATGACCGGTGCCGTTGCAGCGCGGGCAGGTCACGTGGCTGCCTTCGGACAGCGACGGGCGCAGGCGCTGGCGCGACAGTTCCATCAGGCCGAAGCGGGAGATCTTGCCCATCTGCACGCGGGCGCGGTCGTAGCGCAGCGCATCCTTCAGGCGGGTCTCGACTTCGCGCTGGTTCTTCGCGTTCTCCATGTCGATGAAGTCGATCACGATCAGGCCGCCGAGGTCGCGCAGGCGCAACTGGCGGGCGACTTCATCGGCCGCTTCGCAGTTGGTGTGGAACGCGGTGGTCTCGATGTCGCTGCCGCGCGTGGCGCGCGCCGAGTTGACGTCGATCGAAACCAAGGCCTCGGTATGGTCGATCACGATCGCGCCGCCTGAAGGCAGCGGCACGGTGCGCGAATAAGCGGTTTCGATCTGGTGTTCGATCTGGAAGCGCGAGAACAGCGGCACGTCGTCGCGGTAGCGTTTCACGCGATGCACCATGTCCGGCATCACGTGCGTCATGAACTGCTGCGCCTGCTCGTAGATGTCGTCGGTGTCGATCAGGATCTCGCCGATGTCCGGCTGGAAATAGTCGCGGATCGCGCGGATCACGAGCGACGATTCCTGGTAGATCAGGAACGCGCCGGACGCCGACTGGCTGGCGCCTTCGATCGCGCGCCACAGCTGCATCAGGTAGTTCAGGTCCCACTGGAGTTCTTCGACGTTGCGGCCGATGCCCGCGGTGCGGGCGATGACCGACATGCCGGACGGCAGGTCGAGCTTGTCCATCGTCTCGCGCAATTCCTGCCGGTCCTCGCCCTCGACGCGGCGCGACACGCCGCCGCCGCGCGGGTTGTTCGGCATCAGGACCAGGTAGCGGCCGGCCAGCGAGATGAACGAGGTCAGCGCCGCGCCCTTGTTGCCGCGCTCCTCCTTCTCGACCTGGACCACGATTTCCTGGCCTTCGCGCAGTGCTTCCTTGATGGTGGCGTTGCGCACGTCGCAACCTTCGCGGAAATAGCCGCGCGCGACTTCCTTGAACGGCAGGAAGCCGTGGCGCTCCTCGCCGTAGTTGACGAAGCAGGCTTCGAGCGACGGCTCGATGCGGGTGATCACGCCCTTGTAGATGTTGGACTTGCGCTGCTCGCGTCCGGCGGTCTCGATGTCGATGTCGATCAGTTTCTGACCGTCGACGATGGCGACGCGCAATTCTTCCTGCTGCGTCGCATTGAACAACATGCGTTTCATGGTTTTCGCTCCACGGCCCGAAAGCCGTCTCCATGCCGTCCGGATGCCGGACGGCGAAGTACAGTGGATGTACGCGAGGACGGAGGGCTTGGCGGGGAAATTGCCGTGGCGTGCGTCAGCCGGCGCAGTGGCGCGACGGACGCATCGGGCGCGGACGGAATCGGGAAGCTGTTCCTGCGCGGTTGGCGCCGCCATGCTCCGCCGCAGGCCGGCCGGTCGCCGCGCCGGAAGGCGGGCTGTCGCAGAAGGCCGGAGGGCGGAAACGATGCATGGGTGTCGGCGAAACGGGCAAACGGGCTTCGATCACGTCAACCGGCGAGCCTCCGATGATCGGGCGGCTCGCCGGACTTATCCTTGATATCCAAACTTTCTTGTCCAGCATCCGTGCGCGGTCTCGGGTTGCGGCGGCGCCGATGCGGCGGTGCAACCTGCGGGCGCAGGATGGTGCATACACGTCTTTCCATCGTATTAGCGCGCACGCGGGGCCGATGGAGACGCCCCTGTGTAGAATGTGCTTTTTATTCTTACACCGACAGCGGGGTATGTAACCGCCGTGAAACAATTATATATTCAAAATGAAGGACTTAGCGAGTCATTCCGGGGAGGGCGAGCGCGCGCGTGAATCTTCCCCGGCGGAGCGGTCCGCCCTGCAAGTCCGGTTCGTGACGGTTTCCGAGGAGGAAGCCGGCCAGCGGATCGACAATTTCCTGCTGCGTCTTTGCAAAGGCGTGCCCAAAAGTCACCTGTACCGGGTGCTGCGTTCCGGCGAAGTCCGGGTCAACAAGGGGCGCATCGACCAGACCTATCGGCTCGCCGACGGCGACGTGGTCCGCATCCCGCCGATCCGCACCGCCGAGCGTTCCGCCCAGACGGCGACGCCCGGCGCAGAATTCCCCATCCTGTTCGAGGACGACCATCTGCTGGCGAACGACAAGCCCGCCGGCGGCGCCGTCCACGGCGGTTCGGGCGTGAGCTACGGCGTAATCGAACAGTTGCGCGCCGCCCGTCCGCAGGCGCGTTTTCTCGAACTGGTGCACCGGCTGGACCGCGAGACGTCCGGCGTGCTGCTGCTGGCAAAGAAGCGCTCCGCACTGACGTTCCTGCACGAACAGATCCGTGAGGGCCGCACCGACAAGCGTTACCTGACGCTGGTGCACGGCCGCTGGGAACACGAGCGACGCCACGTGCGGCTGCCGTTGCTGAAATACAGCACGCCGGACGGCGAGCGGCGAGTCCGGGTGCAGGAAGAGGGACTGGCGTCGCACACGGTGTTCAATCTCAAGGAAAGGTTCGGCGACTTCGCGCTGCTGGAAGCCGAACTGAAAACCGGCCGCACTCATCAGATCCGGGTGCACCTGGCGTCGATCGGCTTTCCGATCGCCGGCGACGACAAATACGGCGATTTCGCGGTCAACCGGGCCTTGCAGAAACCGGATCCGATGGGGCGCCCGGCGCTCAAGCGGATGTTTCTCCACGCCAACCGCATCGTGTTTACGCATCCGGATACCGGCATGTCGCTCGTGCTGACGGCGCCGCTGCCTCCGGAATGCGAACGCTTCATCGCCGGGTTTGGGCGCGCGGGCGCAACCCCCGCCCGAAACCCCCAAACACGCGAAACAAAAACGCCTTTTTTCCACGCAAAAGGGGGACATGTTCTTGTTTGGAGGGGGCGGCCCCCCGTGTTTGAGCACCCCCC
>JBQCGO010000343.1:0-9100 GCA_051955575.1 Burkholderiaceae bacterium | reverse complement strand
GAACGACGTCACCGCGCTGACGCAGGAACGCACAGGCCAACCGGTGCGGCGCACGACCTCTGACAAAGACCGCGCAATGGTGCGGACCAAGGTGCACGAATTGCTCGCCCAGCCGCTCGCGCCGGATGCCGCCGTCGAGATCGCGCTGCTGAACAACCGGGGATTGCAGGCGTCGCTGGCCGAACTCGGCGTGGCCGAAGCCGACCTCGTGCAGGCCGGCCGGCTGCGCAATCCCGGCTTCTCGTTCAGCCGTGTGCGCGGCGGCGGCGAGGCGGAGATCGACCGCAGCGTCACCTTTGACGTTGCCGGCCTGCTGACGATGCCGGTCCGCACGGGCGTCGAGCGTCGCCGCTTCGAGCAGGCGAAGCTGCAGGCCGCGTCCGACACGGTGCGGCTCGCTGCCGATACCCGCCGTGCCTGGTTCGAGGCAGTCGCGGCGGGGCAGTCGGCAGCCTACGCGGAGCAGGTGGCGCAGTCGGCCGAGGCCGGCGCCGAACTCGCGCAACGGATGGCGCGCGCAGGCAACTGGAGTGCGCTCGACCAGGCGCGCGAACAGGCGTTCTACGCGGACGCGGTCGCGCAACTCGCGCAGGCGCGGCAGCAAGCGCTCGCGGCGCGCGAGCGCCTGACGCGCCTGATGGGCCTGTGGGGCGACGAGATCCGCTTCCGATTGCCCGAACGTCTGCCCGATCTGCCGAGTGCGCCCGATGCGCCGCGCAACATCGAGGCGCGGGCGATCGAGCGGCGGCTCGACGTGCAGATGGCGCGCCGCGCGACCGAGGCCACCGCGAAGGCGCTCGGCCTGTCGAAGGCGACCCGTTTCGTCGACGTGCTCGATGCCGGCTATGCCAACAAGAGTCAGACCGGATCGGCGCTGCAGGAAGGCTATGAAGTGTCGCTGGAACTCCCGCTGTTCGACTGGGGCACGGCGAAGGTCGCCAAGGCCGAGTCGCTCTACATGGCAGCCGTGCACCGCACCGCGGGGATCGCGGTGCGCGCCCGCTCCGAGGCGCGCGAGGCGTACTCGCGCTATCGCACCGCGTACGACGTGGCGAAGCATTACCGCGACGAGGTGGTGCCGTTGCGGCGAAAGATTTCCGACGAGGTGCTGCTGCGCTACAACGGCATGCTGACCGGCGTGTTCGAGTTGCTGGCCGACGCGCGCGAGCAGGCCCAGGCGGTGCGCGCGGCGATCGATGCGCAGCGCGATTTTTGGGTCGCGCAGACGGATCTCCAGGCGGCGATCGAGGGCAGCGGTACTGACCGCGCCGGCAACGAATGAAAGGAAAACACGACATGGTTTCACGCAGAAATTTCTTCAAGAGCGCCAGCAGTGTAGGGGTCGCGGCGATCGGTGCCGGCTTGGTGAGCCGCGTCGGCGCCGCCTCGCTGCCGGAAGCGGCGACGATGGACGGCCCGGCGACGATGACGCCGCCGGCGCCGCCGAACGGCCGTCCGTATCACCCGGTGGTCACGTTGAACGGCTGGTCGCTGCCGTGGCGGATGAACGCCGGCGTCAAGGAGTTTCACCTGGTGGCCGAACCGGTGGTGCGTGAGATCGCGCCCGGCATGAAAGCCAACCTGTGGGGCTACAACGGCCAGAGCCCGGGCCCGACGATCGAGGTGGTCGAGGGCGACCGGGTGCGCATCTTCGTCACCAACCGGCTGCCCGAAGGCACCAGCATCCACTGGCACGGCCAGCGGCTGCCGAGCGGGATGGACGGCGTGGTCGGTCTGACGCAGCCGCCGATCCCGCCCGGCAAGACCTTCGTCTACGAATTCGTCGCCGAGCGCGCCGGCACCTTCATGTACCACCCGCATGCGGACGAGATGGTGCAGATGGCGATGGGCATGATGGGCTTCTGGGTCACGCATCCGCGCAACCCGGCCGAGCATCGCGTCGACCGCGACTACGTGATGCTGCTGAACGCCTACGATATCGAGCCGGGCAGCTACACGCCGAAGGTGAACACCATGCTCGATTTCAATCTGTGGACCATCAATTCGCGCGCCTTTCCGGGCGTCGCGCCGATGGTCGCGGCGCGCGGCGACCGGGTGCGGCTGCGCATCGGCAACCTGACCATGACCAACCACCCGATGCACCTGCACGGCTTCTCGATGGAAGTCGCCGGCACAGACGGCGGCTGGGTGCCGAAGGCGGCGCGCTGGCCGGAAGTCACGGTCGACGTCGCGGTCGGCCAGATGCGCGCGGTCGAGTTCGTCGCCGATCGCGCCGGCGACTGGGCGTTCCATTGCCACAAGTCGCATCACACGATGGGGCCAATGGGGCATCAGGTGCCGACCATGATCGGCGTGCAGCAGGCGGACATCGCGAAGAAGATCAATCGCCTGGTGCCCGACTACATGGCGATGGGCGGCAATGGCATGGGCGACATGGCGGCGATGCCGATGCCGCTGCCCGACAACACGCTGCCGATGATGGATGGGCACGGGCCGTTCGGCAGCATCGAGATGGGCGGCATGTTCACCGTGGTCAAAGTGCGGGACGGGTTGGCGGCCAATGACTATCGCGATCCCGGCTGGTACCGGCATTCGGCCGGCACGCTGGCGCACGAATGGAACGGCGACATGCCGCCCGAGACGGTCGCGCCGGCGCCTGACAGCGGCGCACCGGCGGTCGAAGTCACCGCGAAGAAGCCGCAAGGCCATCACCACTGAATCCACCCATTCATCAACCAGGAGATCATGATGAGGAAACCAAACCGATTCCTCGCTGCCGCCGTGCTGCTCGCCGCAGCAATGCAGTCGCCTGCCTGGGCGCACGCGATGCTGAAAAGCGCCAGTCCGGCAAAGGATGCCGAGGTATCCGCGCCGCAGACGGTCACACTGCATTTCAGCGAAAAGCTAGAGCCGGCGTTCAGCCACGCCGAAGTGCTCGACGCTGCCGGCAAGCCGGTATCCACCGACAAGGCCGCGCTCGACCAGGCCGATCCCTCGGTCATGACGGTCGCCGTGCCGGCACTCGCGCCGGGCCGCTACTCGGTGCACTACGTGGCGGTCGGCGACGACGGCCATCGCCGCCAGGGCGACTATGCATTCACGGTGAAGTAGCCGTGGACACCTCGCTGCCGCTGGCCGCCGCGACCGCTCTGGTCAACCTGTCGCTGGCGTGGATCGTCGGCCTTGCTGCGGCACGGTTCTGGCTGGCGCGCGACGGCATGGCGGCGTCGCCGCTGGACAGCCGGCTGGCGCGTGCGATGACGGCGACGATGGCTGCCTGTTTCCTCGGCGTCGCGCTCTTCTTGTGGAGCGAAGCAGCGGCGATGGCCGACGTCGAATGGAGCGACGCCGGCAGTGCGTTCGTCACCGTGCTGAGGTCGACCCACGTCGGCCATGCCGGCATCGCAGCGTTCGCCGCGCTCGCCGCGGCGTGGTATGCGAGCCGCTTCGACGGTCGAGTCTGGCCAGTCGGGCCGGCAGTCGGCGCGGCGATGATCGCGCTGTTTGCCGTCGCGCGCGCAGCAGCCAGCCACGCGGCGGATGCCGGCATCGTGAGCGTCGCGGTCGGCGTCGAATGGCTGCACCTGGTGCTGATCGCGTTCTGGGTCGGCGCGGTGTGCGTCGCCGGCTGGTTGGTTCTGCCTGCATGGCACGGCGAAGATGCGCCTCCCGATGCAACGCTCGCCCGATACCTGCATACCTTGTCGGATTGGGCCGCCGTGGCGCTGATCGGGATTCTCGTCACCGGCACCGGCAACGGCCTGCGCGTGCTGTCGTCGCCGTACGAACTGGTCACGACCGGCTACGGCCGGGTGCTGTCGGCCAAGATCGCGCTGGTGCTGGTCGCGATCGCGCTCGGCGGCTGGAACCGGTTTCGCGGGTTGCCGGCGGCGCTGGCGAGCGGCGCTTCCTTGCCCGACCTGATGCGCGCACGGCGCCGAGTCGTCGCGGTGCTGCGCATCGAGTCGGCCGTGCTCGCGCTGGCCGTGCTCGCCGCGGCGGTGCTGACCTCCAGCGCCCCGCCGGGCTGAAGATTTGTTTGCCCGTTCATTTCATTCAAGAAGGGATTCACCATGAAACACACCATCCAAGCGGCCTGCCTTGCCGCCCTCCTTTGTGCAGCCGTGCCGTCGTTCGCCGCGGACAACAGCATGTCCGACATGCCCGGCATGCAACAGATGTCGAAAACGACGGACGACAATCCGGCTGCCGACGCCATGTCCTCCGGCGTCGTGAAGAAGGTCGACAAATCCGCCGGCAAGCTGACCATCAAGCACGGGCCGCTGCCGAATCTCGGCATGGGGGCAATGACCATGGTCTTTCGCGCGGAGGAGCCGGCGATGCTGGACGAGGTCAAGCCGGGCGACCGGATCGACTTCGTCGCCGCCGATCCTAATGGCCAGTTGACGGTCATCAAGCTGCAGATCAAGCGCTAGCCTCGGTCAACCTGCGCCCCGAGTAATGGGGACCAAACACTGGGCGCATGTTCCACTCGGCATCGTTCGGAGCCGACGTGCCGAACCGCTAATTCAAGCCGGCGACACTCGGTCTTGACCTTCCAGCGATGGGAAGGTCTACCCTGAAGTTTTCAGACACTTCGGTTAGAGGAGGAAAACCATGTATGCATTGCGAGTGGAAAAGATGAGTTGCGGCGGTTGCGCGGCGCGCGTGACCGAGGTGGTCCGTTCGCTGGACAGCCAGGCGAAGGTCGACGTCGACCTCGCGCACAAGACGGTGCGCATCGACAGTCAGGCCGATCCGTTCGCGGTCGCGACGGCCATCAGCGCGGCCGGGTATCCGGCCAGAAAGACGGAGGCAGCCTGACGCGCCGGCGTCTCCATTGTCCCGGCATTGCCGGGAGAAAAACCGGTCCGACCGGCAACCGATCCGTCCGACGGCGATCCAACCGGTCATTCGTCCGAGGAGCCTGCCATGAAACGCATCGTCCGCCTGTCGTCGTTCATTCTTCCCCTGCTCGCCGCCGGTGCGCTGGCCGGTTGCGCGAGTTCGCCGCACGCCGACCGGGATGCCGGCATGGCGTCCGGCAAGGGCATGTCCTGCGACGGCTGCGGCGAAAAGATGAGCATGCAGCAGATGTGCGACATGTACCGGCAGACGGCGGCCGAGAAGTCGCCGGAGGAGCGGCAGAAGATGATGGACCAGATGATGCCCGGCATGTCGCCGGACATGCAGCAGATGCACATGCGGATGATGCAGGACCAGTGCCGCTGAGCGGTCGCCCGCTCCCGCAATTCAAGGGCGCTTGCGAAGGCGTCCGCGCGTCCCGGATTCAGTCCTTCGAGAACGGCTTGCCGGCGAAGTCGACCGTGACCAGTTTGCCATCCATCTCGCCCATGCCGGGCGAGTTCGCCTGCATGCCGGGCACCGCGACGCCCTTGACCTCGGGATGCGCGACCAGCTTCTCGATCGCGTGCGCCGGCACGTGCCCTTCCAGCACCTGCCCGGTGGCGTCGAGCACGCCGGTATGGCAGGACTGCAGCCCCGCCGGCACGCCGAGCTTTTTCTTCCATCCGGCCACGTCGGGCGTGTCGACCGCCTTGACGTGATAGCCGGCCTGGCGCAGGTACGCGACCCAGCCTTCGCAGCAAGTGCAGGTCGGGTCCTTGTAGACGGTGATGGCTTCGCCGGCCGCCCAGGCGCTGCCGGCGGCGAGGCTGGCGGCCAATGCGGTCGCGATCCAGAGTTGCTTCATGACATGTCCTTGGTGCGTCGTGGTGGTGCGCGATGCGGCGCAGCGCAGCGTTTCAGTGTAGCCGATGCAGTTCGATGGTCGCATGCACGATCTCCTCGTGCACCGCGAGCGCCTCGCGCAGCGCGGCCGGCGTCAACGCCTCGTCGCGCGTGACCGCCGCCAGCGCGCACGCATACGACTGGCGGCCGACGCGCCAGACGTGCAGGTCGGTCAGGCGCGTAATCCCCGGCGGCGAGACCGTGTCCACCACCTCGCGGATCTCGGCCACCACCGGCGCGTCCATCTCGCGGTCGAGCAGGATCTTGCCGGTATCGGCCACCAGGTTCTTTGCCCACAGCGCGACCAGCACCGCGCCGACGATGCCCATGACCGGGTCCAGCCACGACCAGCCGAACAGCCAGCCGCCGGCCAGCGCCGCGATCGCCAGCACCGACGTCGCGGCGTCGGCGATCACGTGCACGTAGGCGGCGCGCAGGTTCAGGTCGTGGTGGCCGTGATCGTCGTGATCGTGATGGTGATGCTCGTGACCATGGCCGTGGTAGTGGTGCTCGTGCGCGCCGCCGAGGATGACCGCGCAGACGATGTTGACGATCAAGCCGATCACGGCGATCACGATCGCGTCGCGGTAGTGGATCGGCGCCGGCGACAGCAGCCGCTCGACCGAGCCGAACACCATCAGCACCGCGATGCCGATCAGGAAGATCGCGCTGGTGAAGCCGGCCAGGATCTCGATCTTCCAGGTGCCGAACGCGAAGCGCGGATCGTTCGCGTACTTGCGCGCTGCCGCATAGGCGAACGCCGACAGGCCGATCGCCAGCGCGTGCGAGCTCATGTGCCAGCCGTCGGCGAACAGCGCCATCGAGTTGAACCACCAGCCGGCCGCGATCTCGACCACCATCATCGCGGCGGTGATCCACATCACCAGCCGGGTGCCGCGCTCGGCCGCATGGCTGCCGGCGTCGAACACGTGGTCGTGCGTCCAGGTGGAAAGATCGTCGTCCGGGGTGTCGCGGCGCATCGGGAAATCCTGCGGGAAAAATCGCCGGCGCCGCGGGCCGGCGGGGATCGGCGCGGCTATCGGAGGTAGGCGCGTACCACCTGCATCAGCTCGTCGGCGGCCTGCGCGCGCGCCGCGTCGCCGGTCTTGCCCGGCGCGGCGACGTGGTCGCGCAGATGCCCTTCGATCACGATCGCCATCAGGCCGTTCATCGCGCCGCGCGCGGCGGTCAGCCGCTGCAGCACGTCGGCGCAGCCGGCCTCCGCTTCCAGCGCGCGCTCGACCGCGTCGAGCTGGCCGCGGATGCGGCGGATGCGGTGCAGCAGCTTGGTCTTGTCGCGCGCGGTGTGAGCCATGGCAGAGTCAGCGTTTATACCCCCAGGGGGTATGCTAGCACGCGCCGCCCGCTATGCGGCCTCGCGCTCGAACGCCGAGCGCAGCCGCGACCGCGCGCATTCGATGTGCTTGCGCATCGCCAGCGCGGCGGCGTCCGCGTCGCCGGCGGTGATCGCCTGCAGCAGGTCGCGGTGCTCGTGGTTCGATTCGTGCAGCGCGCCGGCCGTCGACAGGCCGCGCCGGCGCAGCAGGTGCAGCTCGTTGATGAGTTCGCGGTAGATCGCCATCAGCCGGCGGTTGCCGGTGGCGGCCAGCAGCAGGTCGTGGAACGCCAGGTTGGCCGGGTAGTAGCGGGCGATGTCTTCCGCCTGCGCGGCGGCTTCCATCGTCTCGGTCAGTTCGGTCAGCCGCGCGAGGTCCGCCTGGTCGATCCGTTCCGCCAGCCGGCGGCCGACCATCTCGTCCAGCGCCGAGCGGATGTCGTACAGCTCCTCGGCTTCCTGCAGCGACACTTCGCGCACGAACGCGCCGCGGTTCTTCTCGAAGGTCACCAGCCGCTGCTGCTTCAGCGCCTGCAGCGCTTCGCGAATCGGCCCGCGGCTGGTCTTGTAGCGGGCGGCCAGCACCGATTCGTTCAGCCGCTCGCCGGCCTTCAGTTCGCCGCCGAGGATCAGCCGCTCGATCTCTTCCTTCAGCGCGGTGGTCAGCGAGTGTGCGCGCAGCGTGTCGAGCGGCGCGTTGCCGATGACCGGCGCGGCCGGTGCCGCCGGGGATCCAACGGCAGCGCCGGCGTTCGCCGCGAGCGGCGAGGGCCGCGCGGAAGACGATGACGGATTCGTCATGATTTTTCCTTGATTGTCGATTGTCGACAGTTTACACTTGGCCCGTTCTTCATTGTCTTCTCTTTCACAGGATTTCCATCATGTCGCTGTCTCCCACCGCCGCACTGGCGAATTTCGTGCACCAATCGCAGCCTTCCGCCCTGCCGGCCAAGGTCGTCCACGAAGCCAAGCGCGCGATCCTGAACTGGCTCGGCTGCGCGATCGGCGCGTCGCGTCACGAAACCGTCGAGGCTGCGCTTGCCGCGCTGTCGCCGTTCTTCGGCCCGCAGCAGGCGACCGTGTTCGGCCGCAGCGAGCGGCCGGACATCTTACATGCGGCGCTGATGAACGGGATGACGTCGCACACCTTCGACTTCGACGACACCCACCTGAAAACCGTGATCCACCCGGCCGGCCCGGTCGCCTCCGCGGTGTTCGCGCTGGCCGAGTACAAGCCGGTCTCCAGCATCGAGCTGCTGCAGGCCTTCATCCTCGGCGTCGAGGTCGAATGCCGGATCGGCAACGCGGTCTACCCGGCCCACTACGACATCGGCTGGCACATCACCGGCACCACCGGCGTGTTCGGCGCCGCCGCGGCGGCCGGCAAGATTCTCGGCCTGTCCGAGAAGCAACTGGTCTGGGCGTTCGGCATCGCCGCGACGCAAGCGTCCGGCCTGCGCGAGATGTTCGGCTCGATGTGCAAGCCGCTGCACCCTGGCATGGCCGCGAAGAACGGCCTGTACGCCGCGCTGCTGGCGTCGAAAAACTTCACCAGCTCCGAGCAGGGCATCGAGGGCAAGCGCGGCTTCGCCAACGTGCTGTCCGCCGCGCGCGACTACTCGCAAATCACCGAGCGCCTCGGCGAAACGTGGGAACTGCTGGACAACACCTACAAGCCGTTCGCCTGCGGCATCGTGATCCACCCGACCATCGACGGCTGCATCCAGCTGCGCAACGAGCACGGCCTGAAGGCCGCCGACATCGCGGCGATCCGTCTGAAGGTGCATCCGCTGGTGCTGGAGCTGACCGGCAAGAAGACGCCGCGCGTCGGCCTGGAAGGCAAGTTCAGCGTGTACCACAGCGCGGCGGTGGCGGTCATCGACGGCGCCGGCGGCGAGGAGCAGTACTCCGACGCCCGCGTGACCGACCCGGAAGTGACCACGCTGCGCGACAAGGTCGACGCCGTGGTCGATCCGTCGATCAAGGAAGACGGTGCGATCGTCGAGATCGTGCTGAACAACGGCAAGACGCTGACCAAGGTCGTCGAGCATG
>JBQCGO010000342.1:0-9033 GCA_051955575.1 Burkholderiaceae bacterium | reverse complement strand
CGCGGCGCTGTCCGGCGCGCTGCTGCTGGCCGCCGGGCTGTACCAGTTCCTGCCGGCGAAGCATGCCTGCCTGCGCCTGTGCCAGTCGCCGCTCCTGTTCCTGTCGTCGCACTGGCGGCCGGGCCGGCTCGGCGCGCTGGTCATGGGCTGGCGCCACGGGCTGGTCTGCGTCGCCTGCTGCTGGGCGCTGATGCTGCTGCTGTTCGTCGGCGGCGTGATGAATCCGGGATGGATCGCCGGCATCGCACTGTTCGTGCTGGTCGAGAAACTGGCGCCGGGCTGGCGCTGGCTGACGCCGGCGGCCGGCGGCGTGCTGGTGCTGGCCGGGTGCATCCTGCTGGCCGGAGGCATTCCGCTGGCCGGACGCCTTGCCTGAACCTGCATTGCGCCGCTATGCCGAAGACGCCGGCGCCGGCTTCAGCGGCCGGGCGAGAAACACGAAGCGCGGCGGCCGCATGATGCCGGCCTGATGGTCGGGGCTCGGCCGTTCCAGCCTGCCGGCGAACGGCGCCGCCGAGTCGAGCAGGCGGTAGGCGGCGTCCCACGACGGCAGCGCGCCCTCGTGCGGCAGTTGCGCGGTACGGCTCTCGGAGGCCAGCGCCGCCAGCGCCGGCATCGCGGCGCGATGCGGACCGCTCAGCACGTAGCCGCGCATCGCTTCCGGCGATTCCCATAGCGTCATCGTCCAGAACACGAGGGCCGGCTCGGGAAGGATCGCGCCGGCGAGAAAGCCGGGACTGCAGGTCGCCTGCCGGATGATGGCCGCGTTGCGCGCCAGGAAGCGCGGCAGCAGCCAGGGCGAGCGCAGGCGGAGACGGGTGAGCGCCAGGACGGAAGCGGCAGGCATGGAAGACATGAGGCAATCTCGGAGGCGGAGGGGAATCCGATTGTCGCCCCACAGGTCGGTCTTGCGGCCGGCGGGACGTTCAACAATCGTCGGCGGTCGGCGGTCCGCTGCCGGCTGCGCAGGTCAGCTGGAGGAACGATGCCGCGGCGCGGCCGGCGCACCGGTTTCGCCGGACAGCAGCAGCCGCTCGAAGGCGTCGGCCGGCAGCGGCTCGGAAAACAGGAAACCCTGCGCGTAGTCGCAGCCCTGCGCCAGCAGCCAGTCGCGCTGCTCGGTCCGCTCCACGCCTTCGGCGATCACTTTGAGATCGAGCTTGTGCGCCATCACGATGATGGTTTCGGCGATGGTTTTCGTGCTGGCGTCGTGCAGCATGTCGCGCACGAAGGACTGGTCGATCTTCAGGTAGTCGACGTCCATCTTCTTCAGGTAGCTCATCGACGAGTAGCCGGTGCCGAAGTCGTCGATCGACACTTCGATGCCGCCCTGCTGCAAGGCGGTCAGCCGGTCGGAGATCGCGGCCGTCACGTTGAGCAGCGTGCCCTCGGTGATCTCGACCGAGATGCTGTTGCGCGCCACGCCGAGATGGGCCAGGTGGGCGGGCCAGTCCGTCAAGGGCTCTTGCGAGAGAAACTGGATCGGCGACTTGTTGATGCTGATCTGGAACGGGCGGCCCAGCGCGTCGCTCCAGCGTTTCGAACAGGTCGCCGCCTCGACGAACACCCAGTTGCCGATCTCGTTGATCAGCCCGGTTTCCTCGGCGATGCCGATGAATTCCGCCGGCAGCACCAGCCCGCGGACCGGGTGGCGCCAGCGCACCAGCGCCTCGGCCTTGATGATGCGCCCGGTCGCCAGTTCCACGATCGGCTGGAAGTAGAGATCCAGTTGCCGTCCCGGCACTGCCTGCCGCAGTTCGCCGATCAGCTTCAGCCGGTTGATCGCCGCGACCTGCATCGAGTGCTGGAAGAAACTCAACTGGTTGCGGCCGGCCGTCTTGGACAGGTACATGGCCTGGTCGGCATTGCGGATCAGGTCTTCCGGCGAGCGCGCGTCCGCCGGATAAACGGTGATGCCGATGCTGCCCGACACCCGCGCCTGCTCGCTGCCGATGGTGAACGGCTGCGCCAGCGCATCGATGATCCGCTGTGCGATCTGCTCGACGTGCTGCATCTCGTTGGCGTCCGTCAGGATGACGGTGAATTCGTCGCCGCCCAGCCGCGCGACGGTGTCGGCCGGCCGGATGCATTCCTGGATGCGCTGCGCCGCCTGCTGCAGCAGCAGGTCGCCGGCGTCGTGGCCGAGCAGATCGTTGACTTCCTTGAAGCGGTCGAGGTCGATGAAGGCCAGCGCGATGGGCCGGCCGGCGGATTCGGCATGCCGGATTTCCTGGTCGAGCCGGTCGCGGAACAGGCGCCGGTTCGGCAGTCCGGTGAGCGTATCGTAGTTGGCCTGCTGCGCCAGCGTTTCGTTGAACTGCCGTATCCGCTGCTCGGTGCGCTTGCGCTCGGTGATGTCGGTGAACAGGATCGCGACCTTCCTGCTGCCGGCGCCGCCGATGCGGGTGGCGTAGACGTCGAACCAGCGATGCAACGCCTTCGCCTCGCTTTCGAATCGGATCGGCTCGCCGGTCAGCGCGACGCGGCCGTAGGTCTCGAACCAGTGGGCTTCGTGCTCCGGGGCGATGTCGCGCATGCGCTTGCCCGTCGCGCCGACGATGCCGGTCTGCGCTTCGAACGCCGGGTTCAATTCCAGGAAGCGGTAATCGACCGACCGGCCGGTCTCGTCGAGCAGCATCTCGACGATGCAGAACGCCTGGTCCATCAGCTCGAACAGCGTGCGGTAGCGTTCCTCGCTTGCGCGCAGTTCCGCCTCGGCCTGCTTCTGCTGCGTGATGTCGAGCGACACGCCGGCCATGCGCTCGGGCGCCCCGTCCTCGCCGAACTCGATCCGCCCGCGCACGTGAATGAAGCGCTGCTGCCCGTCCGCGCGCCGCACACGGTAGATGTCCTGGTAGCGCCCGTCGGTCTCGACCGCCCGCTGCAGGCCGGCCTCGGCCTGCGCCACGTCGTCGGGGTGGATGCGTGCGAAGTAGGCCGCGGCCGAACCGCCGTCGGCATCGGCGTCGGCAACGCCGTACAGCCGCGCCATGTTGGGGTCGGCGTACACCTTGTCGTTGCGAAGGTCGAATACCCAGGTGCCGATGTCGGCGGCGTTCAGCGTGCCCTCGAGCCGGGCCTGCGCGTCGCGCAGCGCGTCCTCGACTTCCTGCCTGGTCTCGCTTTCGCGGTGCCGGTCGAGGATCAGCGCGGCGGTGTTGACCAGGGACGGGAACGATTCGATTTCCTCGACGGTCAGCTCGCGCACCTGGCGGCAGTAGAAGGCGAACACGCCCAGCACCGTGCCGCGCAAGGACGGGATCGGCACCGACCAGCAGGACCGCAGGCCGTGTCCCAGGGCGAGTTCGCGGTAGTCCTTCCACAGCGGGTCCGTGCCGATGTCGGACACGAAGACCGCGCGGCCGGTGAAGGCGGCGGTGCCGCAGGAGCCGGCGGCCGGGCCGATCGGCATGCCGTCGATCGCGCGGTTGTAGGCCTCGGGCAGCGACGGCCCGGCGGCGAAGTGCAGGTGCTTGCCGTCGCGGTCGAGCAGCAGGACGGACGCGAGCAGCTTGCCGTCGGCGTAGGCTTCGGCGGCGTGCGCCAGCGTGTTCAGCACCGCCGTCAGCGGCGCGCCGGCGACGGCCATCTCCAGCGCCAGCTTCTGCCCCGACGCCAGCGCCTCGACGCGCTTGCGTTGGGTGACGTCGCTGAAGGTCGTGACGGCACCGGTGTTTTTGCCGCCGACCACGATCGGATACGTCGAGTACGTCACCGGGAAGGACGTGCCGTCCTTGCGCCAGAACACCTCGTCGTCGACGCGCACCGTCGATCCGGTTTGCGCGGCCTGGAAAATCCTGCACCGGGTCAGCGGGCAAGGCGACCCGTCGGCGCGGTGGTGATGAATGATGCCGTGCAGTTGCCGGCCGATGAGTTCTTCAGGCCGATAGCCGAGCATCGCCGCACCGGCCCGGTTGATGAAGGTGCAGCTGCTGTCTGGTCCCATGCCGAACAGCCCGTCGCCGGCGGATTCGATCAGCGAGGCGAACCGCTCCTTGGCCTCCTGCAACTGCTCTTGCTCCAGGTGGCGCTGCGTCTGTTCGCGCAACACCTTGACGAAGCCGCGCGTGACGCCTTCCTCGTCCTTGAGCAGCGTGGCTTCGCCGTTGGCCCAGAAGCGGCTGCCGTCCTTTTTCATGTGCCAGCGCTCGTCGGGGCTGCGGCCGGTGTCGAGCGCGCGGCGCATTTCGATCCCGGGCCGGCCGGCCGCGACGTCTTCCGGCGTGAAGATGAATGCCAGCGGCCGGCCGATCGCCTCGTCCTTGCGCCAGCCGAAGATGTTCACGGCGCCGGCGTTCCAGGACAGGACGCGCCCCTGCAGGTCGCTGCTGATGATCGCGTGGTCGGTGGCGCTGTCCTGGATCTGCCGCTGGAACACTTCCAGCCGGTACTGCCGCGCGAGCGCTTCCTCGCGCTCGGCAACGGCGCGGCGCAGTTCGAGCTGCGCCATGACTTGCCGGGACAAAGTCTTCAACAGGAATCGCTGCTGCGCGGTGATGCCCTGCGGGCGCGGCTTGGTATCGAGCACGCACAAGGTGCCGATCGGCAAACCTTCCGGCGTTTCCAGCAGTTCGCCGGCATAGAAGCGCAGGCTGGGTGCGCCGGTGACCAGCGGATTGCAGTCGAAGCGCGGATCTTGCCTGGCATCGGGAACCACCAGGCCGCCGGGCTGGAGTATGGCGTGCGCGCAGAACGACACGTCGAGCGGTGTTTCCCGCACGCCGAGACCGACTTCCGCCTTGAACCACTGCCGGCCTTCGGCAACGAGATTGACGACGGCGATCGGCACGTCGAGCGCCTCGGCGAGCAGCCGCACGATGTCGTCATAGTCCGCTTCCGGCGCCGTGTCCAGGATGCGGTAGCGCGCCAATGCGGCAAGACGGTCGCTTTCGTTCCAGTGCGGCATGGCGGTGTCGGGAAGCGTCGAGAACGGGGAAGGATGCCGCGGATGCCGGCGATCGCCGCCGCGGAAGACATTGCATTGTAGAAGATACAAGAGTCGGACGCGACCGGAACCGGTCAGCCGGCCGCCAGACTCTCCTCCTCATCCTCCTCCTTGCGCGCCGCGTAGCGCTGCGCGAGCACCGCGCAGATCATCAGCTGCATCTGGTGGAACAGCATCAGCGGCAGCACCACCGCGCCCAGCGCCTGGCCGGCGAACAGCACCTTGGCCATCGGCACGCCGCTGGCCAGGCTTTTCTTCGAGCCGCAGAAGACGATGGCGATTTCGTCCTCGCGCGAAAAGCCGAGCCGGCGCGCGGAGAGCGTGGTGAACGAGATCACGAGGGACAGGATCACCGCGTCGATCACCAGCAGACCCGCCAGCGACGACGGCGGCAACTGATGCCACAGCCCCTGCATCACCGCCTCGCTGAACGCGGTGTACACGACGAGCAGGATCGAACTCTGGTCGACGTATTTCAGCACGCCGCGATAGCGGTCGACCCAGCCGCCGATCCAGCGCCGCGCGACTTGCCCGGCGACGAACGGCAGCAGCAGTTGCAGCGCGATCTTGACGATCGAGTCCATCGGCGACGCGGCGCCGGCATGCGCGGCGGTGACCAGTCCGACCAGCACCGGCGTCAGGAAGATGCCGATCAGGTTCGACGCCGACGCGCTGCAGACCGCGGCCGGCACGTTGCCGCGCGCGACCGCGGTGAATGCGATCGACGACTGCACGGTGGACGGCAGCACGCACAGGTAGAGGATGCCGAGGTACAGGTCCGGCGTGACCAGCGGCCCGAGCACCGGCCGCAGCGCGAGACCGAGCAGCGGGAACAGCACGAAGGTCGACAGCAGCACCAGCAGGTGCAGCCGCCAGTGCGTCATGCCGGCGACCACCGCCTCGCGCGGCAGCTTGGCGCCGTGCAGGAAGAACAGCGCGCAGATCGCGACGTCGGTGACGCGGTCGAAGATGACCGCGCCGATGCCGTGGCATGGAAACAGGCTGGCGGCCGCGACCGCGCACGCCATCGCGAGAGTGAAGTTGTCGGGGAGAAAGCGGGGTCGGGCCATGGCGGGAAAGCGGTTCGGCGGAAGGCGCATGACGCATGGCGCGCCGCGCGGAGGAAGGCGCGATTGTCGCATCAAACCCGCCGCGCTTCGGTGCGCGGCGGGATCGGCAGCTTTTACCGAAACGCGCGGCTGCCCGCGGTCGGCTGCGCTACGCTGTCGGCTCCATCGTTTTCCGGGACACCCATGACCGATCTTGGCCTGCGCGCGCTGCGCCGCGCGATTCAAGCGGGCGACCTCGCCGCCGACGCCGCGCTGCGCGCCGCCTTCGACCGCGCGCGCGCCGCGCAACCGCGGTTGCACGCGTTCGCGTTCCTGCCCGACGCGCCGCCGGCCGCACGAGACAGCAACGGCGGTCCGCTGGCCGGCATCGCGGTCGGCGTCAAGGACTTGATCGACACCGCCGACATGCCGACCGCCTACGGCTCGCCGATCTACCGCGGCCACCGGCCGGCGCAAGATGCAGCGATCGTGCGGCGCCTGCGCGAACTCGGCGCCGCCGTGCTCGGCAAGACCGCGACCACCGAATTCGCGTGGCGGCATCCGGCCGACACCGTCAACCCGTGGAACCCCGCGCACACGCCCGGCGGCTCGTCGAGCGGCTCGGCGGCAGCGGTCGCGGCCGGCATCGTGCCGCTGGCCATCGGCAGCCAGACGCTCGGCTCGGTGCTGCGGCCGGCCCCCTAATGCGGCGTGGTCGGCTTCAAGCCAAGCTTCGGCGCGCTGCCGCGCGACGGCGTGTTTCCGTTCGCGCCGTCGCTCGACCACGTCGGGTTGTTCACGCGCGGCGTGGACGACGCGGCCGACGCGTTCGCGCTGCTGAGCGGGCGCGACCTCGATGCCGCGACGCCGGCCGCGCCGCGCATCGGCCTGCCCGACGCGACGATCTTCGGCGAGCTGTCGCCGGAACAGGCAGCGACGCTGCGCACGACGGCCGACGCACTGACGCGGGCCGGCGCAGCGATCGTCGAGACCGCGCTGCCGCCGGCCTTCGCCGACGCGCCGGCGCTCGCGCGGCGGCTGGCCGCGATCGAGGCCGCGCAAATTCATGCGGCGCACGTCGCGCGCCAGCCGGCGCTGTTGAGCGAGACGATGCGCGACCTGATCGAGCAGGGCCGCGCCGCGGCGGCGACCCATCACGACGTCTTGGCCGCGCAGCAGGCGCTGCGCAAAACCTGGGGGGACTGGATGGCGGCGCAATGGCTCGACGCGGTGCTTTTGCCGCCGGCCGCCGGCGAAGCGCCGCAAGGGCTGGCCAACACCGGCGACGCGCGCTTCTGCTCGCCGGTGACGCTGCTCGGCGTGCCGGCGATCGCGCTGCCGGCCGGCTTCGGGCCGAACGGCCTGCCGCTTGGGGTGCAACTCGTGGGCCAGTGCGGTGGGGACGCCGCGCTGCTAGCGACTGCCGCCGTCGCTCAAGCTGCAATCGGCAGGCCGTTCGCACTGGCCCCGGCTGAATGCTGACGTGCACGCGGCAAGCAGCGCGCGGCAGACAGGCTTCATAGGCAAAACGGTTTTCAATCTTCATCTGCGGTTGTCCGCAGGTGTGACGCGCCGCGAGCAAGCGCTGCTGTACGCCAACCTGTTTCAATCCTCACCCGCAGTTGTCCGCGGGTGTGATGGTTACATGATGTAGCGGGGCATTAAAATCTTTGGTTTCAATCCTCACCTGCGGTTGCCCGCGGGTGTGACATCGCCGTCTCGATGCCATGGTTAACGGCCGCATCGTTTCAATCCTCACCCGTGGTTCCCCGCAGGGGTGACACCTCTCGATCTGCCAGTACGGCGGATCCAGGTAGTTTCAATCCTCACCCGCGGTTTCCTGCGGGTGTGACGTCCTCCAGCTCGCCGATCATTTCAGGCGGCCCATGTTTCAATCCTCACCCGCGGTTTCCCGCAGGTGTGACGGCTCCTACGCGCTCACGCTCGACCCGACAAATCAGTTTCAATCCTCACCCGCGGTTTCTCGCGGGTGTGACCGACCTCCGGCGCCGGCATCCTGTTCTTCGACGAGATGTTTCAATCCTCACCCGCGGTTTCTCGCGGGTGTGACACGCGCCGTCCGGAGCGGCGATGCCTGTCCGTCTGGTTTCAATCCTCACCCGCGGTTTCTCGCGGGTGTGACATGGGGAGGAAGGATGAACCGCGATGCACTCGCGTGTTTCAATCCTCACCCGCGGTTTCTCGCGGGTGTGACTCCGCAGGCCGCGCGACGAAGCCAATGACCAGATCGTTTCAATCCTCACCCGCGGTTTCTCGCGGGTGTGACACCCGTTGCCCTCGATGACCACACCGCTGCAGTTGGTGTTTCAATCCTCACCCGCGGTTTCTCGCGGGTGTGACAGCACCTTACCGATCGTGCTGCCGACGCCGATGGTTTCAATCCTCACCCGCGGTTTCTCGCGGGTGTGACACAGGCCGGCGGACTCGGTGCCGACCTGGGCGAGGTTTCAATCCTCACCCGCGGTTTCTCGCGGGTGTGACTTGCTCCAGTTGGTCAGTCACGGTTTTCTCCCTGGTTTCAATCCTCACCCGCGGTTTCTCGCGGGTGTGACATGCGACGGACGAGACCGACGCCGACCATATTGATGTTTCAATCCTCACCCGCGGTTTCTCGCGGGTGTGACGATCAATTGGACCTGCATCGGCACCGTCATGCCGGTTTCAATCCTCACCCGCGGTTTCTCGCGGGTGTGACGCTACCGTGCATCGATCAGGCGGGGAACTCACAGGTTTCAATCCTCACCCGCGGTTTCTCGCGGGTGTGACCCGTGGTGGCATCAGTGATGCCGCTCGTGACGGTAGTTTCAATCCTCACCCGCGGTTTCTCGCGGGTGTGACGCCCCGGCACGCCCCCATGCCGACCAAGGGAGTAGTTTCAATCCTCACCCGCGGTTTCTCGCGGGTGTGACACGGCATGCGCGACGCTCTCCACAACGACATCATGTTTCAATCCTCACCCGCGGTTTCTCGCGGGTGTGACACCCATCGCATCACACAACAACGGGAGCCAAGATGTTT
>JBQCGO010000341.1:0-2729 GCA_051955575.1 Burkholderiaceae bacterium | reverse complement strand
GGGACCGGGCACGCCGCGCCGGGGAAGGACAGCCGGTTCGGGTTGTCTGGGAACGACAGGCGCGGCGCTGGATGCGGCCGCCGGGAGCGGTGAAAACCAAAACCGCGATTATAACCCTTGACAAGCGCGGGTTGTTTTGTTTTACGGTCGCCGGCTCAAGAGATACGCTGGTAATAGAGGTTCTGCGGATGGTTCGCCTGCGCGAAGAAGAACCAGCGCTCGGCGATGAGGCCGGCATACTGGACCAGGAAGGCCGCCGCCAGCAGCGGCAGCGAACCGGTCGCGAGGCCGGCGACCAGCAGCAGCGCCGGCACCGGGAAGGTCAGTGCCAGGAACGCCCATTTCACCGCGCGCAGGAAATCGCGGCTCTTGCCGTGGAAATACTCGCGGGTGTTGAACGAGCCGCCCATTGCGCCCTGCGCCTTCTGCACGATCCGCGGATGGCGGATGCCGGTCGCGGTCTGCATCGTCGACTTCGGCCGCAGGCGGGCATTGCGCCACAGCGACGCGAGGCGGAACAGCAGGCCGGACGCGGTCAGCGCGATCGCGGTCCAGCCGTAGCCCGCGGTCAGTTCCGGCGCGGCGAACGCGGCGAAGGCGGTCGCCAGCGTGAAGCCGGACGCGGTGCCGAGCAGGAAGTAGTTCATCAGCGTCAGCGGGCTGGCCCATTCCTGCAGGAAACGGATGCAGGCGTAGATCATCCCGGTGCAGACGAACAGCGCGACGCAAAGGATGACCCCGGCGATGCCGATCGCCGCGACCAGCGCGCCGGGCGCGCCCGGCATGCCGAGGTGCCAGCCGGCGTCGTGCGCCGCGCCGTAGGCGGCCACTGTGGCCATGAACACCGGCAGCGCGATCACTTCGCGCGACAGCCACGAGGTGCGCCACATCGACGCCGCGCGCCAGGCGCGCTCAGGGCGGCCGAGGTGCAGGAAGGACGCGGCCAGGCCGGCGGCGAGGAAGGCCAGCGACACCAGGCTGCCGAGCGCGAAGAAGCCGCGGTCCGGCGGCATCGGCACGGCGCCCGTCAGGCCGAGCAGCTCGCCCGCGTAGAGCGCGACGAAAAGGCCCTGGCCGACGCCGATCAGCGTGGTCAGGAAGATCACCGGGAAGGCAGGATTCATCGTGGTGGTGGCGAGAGTCTTCGGGAATCGTCGGCGCCGCGCGGCGCCGGCCCCACGCAGTCACCTAGTCGAGCGACGGGTCGTTGACGTTCGGCTTGGGCAGCTTGCCGTCGATCTTCAGCGGGTTGTCGACGCGGGTGATCTGGTCTTCGTGCAGCGGAATGTCGACCTTGCGGCGCGGCAGGTAGTGGTTGGCCGGCTTGGTGCCCCACTCGGGCATCAACTGGTAGCCGCCCTGCTCGCGGATCGCGACCGACACTTCCGATTCCGGATCGTGCACGTCGCCGAACAGCCGCGCGCTGGTCGGGCAGGCCATCACGCAGGCGGGCCGGCGGTCTTCCGGCGGCAGCGCCTCGTTGTAGATGCGGTCGGTGCACAGCGTGCACTTGGTCATCACCTGGCGCTTTTCGTCGAGTTCGCGCGCGCCGTACGGGCAGGCCCATGAGCAGTAGCTGCAGCCGATGCACTTGTCGTAGTCGACCAGCACGATGCCGTCGTCGGGGCGCTTGTAGCTGGCGCCGGTCGGGCACACCGGCACGCAAGGCGGGTCTTCGCAGTGCAGGCAGGATTTCGGGAAATGCACCGTCTGGGTATTCGGGAACTGGCCGACCTCGAAGGTCTGCACCCGGTTGAAGAAAGTGCCGGTCGGGTCGGCGCCGTAGGGGTGCTCGTCGGCCAGCGGGCCGGCGGCGCCGGAAGTATTCCACGACTTGCAGCTGGTCACGCAGGCGTGGCAGCCGACGCAGACGTTCAGATCGATGACGAGGGCGAGCTGGGTCATGTGTTGTCTTTGAGCTTGTTCGCCGAGCTGGCGAAATACGCCTGCCAGAGCCGGCGCACCGGGCTGGTGCCGGGCAGCATGGGCATCGGCGCGAATTGCGGCGCGGTCTGTTCGGGTTCTTCCGCGGCGGCCGGGTAGATGCGCACCCGCACGTCGTACCAGCCGGCCTGGCCGGTGATCGGGTCCGAGTTCGACACCCGCGTGCCGTCGGCCTGCGGCGGCAGCTCCTCCGAAATCAGATGGTTGAGCAGGAAACCTTTCTGCGACTCGTTCGCGCCGGGCGCGAGATGCCAGGCGCCGGACGCCTTGCCGATCGCGTTCCAGGTCCAGACGGTGCCGGGCTCGACCGCCTCGCTGTAGCGGCACATGCAGCGCACCTTGCCCCACATCGACTCGACCCACATCCAGCCGCCGTCCTCGATGCCGGCCGCCTGCGCGACGCGCGGGTTGACGAACAGGTAGTTGTGCGCGTGAATCTGGCGCAGCCAGGCGTTCTGCGAATCCCACGAGTGGTACATCGCCATCGGCCGCTGGGTGACCGCGTTCAGCGGGTATTTCGCGGTGTCGGCGACCTGCGCCTCGAGCGGCTCCGCGTAGAACGGCAGCGGGTCGAAATGGGTCTCGATGCGCCGGCGCAGATGCTCCGGCGGCTGCTTGCCGGGCCGCCTGCCCTGCGCGGCGAGGCGGAATTTCTGCATCACGTCGGAATAGAGCTGGATCAGGATCGGCTCGTTGAAGCGGCGCAGCCGCATCCGCTGCGCCCAGTCCTGGTAGCCCTTGTTCCAGTTGCGCATGTAGCTGTACGACGGCGGCAGCTTGTAATG
>JBQCGO010000340.1:0-7387 GCA_051955575.1 Burkholderiaceae bacterium | reverse complement strand
CGGGCGGCATCCGGTCGGCCATCGGCGACTGCCCGTAAGTCATCATCGCGTCGATCCTGGCGCCGAGCACGCGCTCGTAAAAGCGCATCGCGTCGGCGCAGTTGCCGTCGAAACCGAGGTAGGCATTGAGCTGGGGCATGGTGGTTCCTTTCAATAGAATGGGAAGGCGGCTTGCCAGGCGCGGCGCACGCGATGCGTCGGACACGTCGCCCGCCGACGGGCGAAACCATGGACCGAAACGATATGTGTACGCCGTACACATAAAATAGCATGCGAACCGGACAGCGTCCACACCCACCAACGATGACCGAACCCCCTCATCCCTCGCGGCAACGCAAAGGCTACCGCCATGGCGACCTGCGCCGCGCGTTGCTGGAAGCCGGCATTGCGCTGGCGCGTGACGCCGGGCCCGACGCGGTCGTGCTGCGGGAAGCCACCCGGCAGGCCGGCGTGGTGCCGAACGCCGCCTACCGGCATTTCGACAGCCGCGAGGCGCTGCTGCAGGCGGTCCGCGCGCACGCGCTGTCGGCGCTGGCGATGGCGATGGAGACGGAACTGGAAAAGCTTGACGGCGCGATGCCCCCCGCCGCTCTTGCGCGCGCCGGCCTGCGGGCGGTCGGCGCCGGCTACCTGCGTTTCGCGCATGCCGAACCGGGCTTGTTCCGCACGGCGTTTTCCGGTCCCGAGGCGCGCGACCTCACACCCGATCCCGCCAAGACCGGCCGCAGCGGCCTGAACCCGTTCCAGTTGCTGGGCCGCGCGCTGGACCGGCTGGTCGACGCCGGCGCACTGCCGCCGGAACGCCGTCCCGGCGCCGAATACCTGGCATGGTCCGCGGTACACGGACTGGCCCTGCTTGCCGGCGACGGGCCGTTGCGGGACGCCTCCCCGGCGGCCCGTGATGCCGTCGGCCAGCGCCTGCTCGACATGGTCGAAAAGGGATTGCTGCAGAACGGATGAAGACGGAATGACGCGGCTCAGACGCCGCGCGTGCGCTCGCCGGCGAAGCCCACCACGAACGCGGCGAACCGCCCCGCCTCGATCGCCTCGCGCATCTGCCGCATCAGGTCCAGGTAGTAGTGCAGGTTGTGGATCGTGTTCAGCCGCGCGCCGAGGATTTCGCCGGTGCGATGCAGGTGGTGCAGGTAGGCGCGCGAGAAGTGGCGGCAGGTGTGGCAGCTGCAGGTCTCGTCCAGCGGCGCCGGGTCGTCCTTGTAGCGCGCGTTCTTGATCTTCAGGTCGCCGAATCGGGTGAACAGCCAGCCGTTGCGCGCGTTGCGTGTCGGCATCACGCAGTCGAACATGTCGATGCCGGACGCGACGCCGGCCACCAGGTCTTCCGGCGTGCCCACGCCCATCAGGTAATGCGCCTTGTGCGCCGGCAGGCGCGGGCCGACATGCGCGAGGATGCGCAGCATGTCTTCCTTCGGCTCGCCGACCGACAAGCCGCCGACGGCGATGCCGTCGAAGCCGATCGCTTCCAGCCCGGCCAGCGACTCGTCGCGCAAGTCCTCGAACATGCCGCCCTGGACGATGCCGAACAGCGCGTTCGGGTTGTGCTCGCGGTCGAACTCGTCGCGGGAACGTTTACCCCAGCGCAGCGACATCTGCATCGACTGCGCCGCCTCGTCGCGGGTCGCGGGACGGCCGTCGATTTCATACGGCGTGCATTCGTCGAACTGCATCACCACGTCGGAATTCAGCACCCGCTGAATCTGCATCGACACTTCCGGCGACAGGAACAGCCGGTCGCCGTTGACCGGCGACGCGAATGCCACGCCCTCTTCCGTGATCTTGCGCATCTCGCCGAGCGAGAACACCTGGAAGCCGCCGGAGTCGGTCAGGATCGGCCGGTCCCAGCCCAGGAACGCGTGCAGGCCGCCGAACTTGCCGACGATCTCCAGCCCCGGCCGCAGCCACAGGTGGAAGGTGTTGCCGAGGATGATCTGCGCGCCGACCTCGTGCAGTTCGCGCGGCGACATCGTCTTGACCGCGCCGTAGGTGCCGACCGGCATGAAGACCGGCGTTTCGATGACGCCGTGGTTGAGCGCCAGGCGGCCGCGGCGGGCGTGGCCGTCGGTATGGAGGAGCGTGAAAGCCATGGGGAAATGCGGACGTCGTCGAAAGCACGGCAGTGTAACCGCTTGCCGGGTCCGGGAGGCGGCCGCTGCGCACCGGATCCGCGCCGCGCCCGCGGTCCGGGCCGCCCATTTGCGCGCCGGACCCGGAAACCGCCTTCTGTTCGGCTCACCAAAAGGATTGCGCTGTGGCAATCTGCAGCCTGAGACCGTGACCCACCGCCGCCTCGCGCGGCCGAACATGATGAAAACGGAAAGAAAATTCAAGGCCGCGGCGATGATCGTGTTCCTCGTCATGCTGTTCGTCGCCATCCAGGCGTACCGGAGCAACGCGTCGTCGCGCGATACCCTGGCCGAGGTGCGCGCCTCGGTGGCCAGGGCCGAAGGCCTCGACGACCTGCTGTCGCTGCTGCGGGACGCCGAGACCGGGCAGCGCGGCTTCATCATCACCGGCAAGGAAAACTTCCTCGCCCCGTACTACGCCGCCTTGTCCGATATCGCGGTGCTGCGCCGGGCGATGACCGACGAGCGTACCGCGCCGCGCGAGGAAATCGAGTCGGCGCGCGAGATCTTCAGCGTGGCCGACCTGAAGCTGAAGGAGCTCGCCGACACCATCGGCATGCGCCGCGCCTCGGGATTCGCCGGAGCCGAGCCCGTGGTCAGTTCCGGGCGCGGCAAGCAGTACATGGACACGCTGCGCGAGCTGATCGGCGCACGCGTCCTCAACGAGACGCGCCGGCGCGACATGCTGACCGCGAAATTCGAACGCGAGTCCGCGCACTCCTTTTACCTGAGCCTGGGCGCCACGCTGGCCAACCTGGCGCTGCTGGCCCTGCTGCTGGCGATGATGTTTCGCGTGCTGCGCCAGCGGCAGGCTACCGCCGCCGCGCTGCGCGACACCGGGGACGGCCTGGCGCGCAGCATCGCCGAAGCCCGGCTGCGCAACGACCAGATGACGATGACCGCCGAAATGCTCCAGGCGCTCGGCGCGATTTCCTCGCTGGCCGAAACCTCGCGCATCATCGCCGTCTACTGCGCCAAGCTGCTGCCCGGCGTCGCCGGCACGATGTACCTGTTCCGCAATTCACGCGACTTGCTCGAGGCGCAGACCTCATGGGGCACCGCGACGGAAGCGCCGCCGGTCTTCGGGCCGCACGATTGCTGGGCGCTGCAGCGCGGCGGGATGCATGTGACGCGCGGGCCGGACGACCTGTGCTGCAGGCACTACGCCGACGGCCCGGGCAGCGGCGCGGACCACCTGTGCATACCGCTCGTCACGCAAGGCGAGGTGATCGGCCTGCTGCATCTCGAAGGCCTGGAAGCGGCGGATGCGACGCGGCGGGAAGCGGCGGCCGAGGCGCGCGAGCTGGCCGGCCGGGTCGCCGAGCAGATCGCGCTGGCGCTCGCCAACGTCATGCTGCGCGAGACCCTGCGCCACCAGTCGGTGATCGATCCGCTCACCGGCCTCTTCAATCGCCGCTACATGGACGAAACCATCAAGCGGGAGCTGTCGCGCGCCCAGCGTAAGGCCGTGCCGCTGTCCCTCATCGTGCTCGACCTGGACCATTTCAAGCGGGTCAACGACACCTTCGGCCACGACGCCGGCGATGTCCTGCTCAAAAACGTCGCCCAGGCACTGCGCGCGAACATCCGCGAAAGCGACCTCGCCTGCCGGCTGGGCGGCGAAGAGATGGTGCTGATCCTGCCGGAATGCGACTTGCGCATCGCCATGCAGCGGGCGGAAGCGATCCGCACGGCGATCGTCGGGCTCGACGTGCGGCACGGCGGCCGCACGCTGGGGCCCGCCACGGCATCGTTCGGGGTGGCGACGTTTCCCGACCACGGCCGCGAGGCGGACGATCTGTTCCATGCCGCCGATCAGGCGCTCTATCGCGCCAAGCACGGCGGGCGCAACCGCGCGGTGGCCGCCGGCGACTGAAGCGTTCCGCCGCGGCTCAGCAGCCGGCGTTGCCGGATGCCGGACCGAGCAGCGCGGCGAGCCTGTCCGCCGGCATCGGCCGGGCGAGATGGTAGCCCTGCAGCACGTCGCAGCCCAGCCGCGCCAGCGTGTCCGCGGTCTCCTCGTTCTCCACGCCTTCCGCGACTACCGTCACGCCGAGGGCGTGGCCCATGTCCACCAGCGAGCGGACCAGTTCCTCGATCTTCGGATTACCGCGCAGCCGCTGCACGAAGCTGCGGTCGATCTTGATTTCCGCCGGCGCGAAGTCCAGCAGGTAGCTGAGGCTGGAGAAGCCGGTGCCGAAATCGTCGATCGAGATCGACACGCCCCGGTCGCGCAGCGTGTTGAACACCCGGATCGCCTCGTTGCGGTCGGTGATGCCGGCCGACTCGGTGATTTCCAGCGTCAGCATGCGCGGCTCCAAGCCGTGCCGGCGCAGCGCGTCCTCGACCTTGGCGGCGATTTCCTCGCCGCGCATCTGCAGCACCGACACGTTGACCGCCACCGGGAGTCGCCAGCCGGCGTCGCACCAGGCGCGCGCCTGGCGGCAAGCTTCGTCGAGCACCCAGTCGCCGAGCGGCACGATCAGGCCGGTGCGTTCGGCGATCGGGATGAAATCGTCCGGCCGCCGCATGCCCTTCTTCGGATCGATCCAGCGCAGCAGTGCCTCGACCGCGACGATGCGGTGGTTTGCCGCCGCGAACTTCGGCTGGTAGTGCAGCCGGAATTCGTCGCGCTCGAAGCCCTGCAACAGGCGCCGGTGCACGTCGGCGAACTGCAGCCGCTCCGCCTCCATGTGCGGGGTGAAGCGCAGCCACGCGTTCTTGCCGGCGCGCTTGGCCGCGTACATCGCTGTGTCGGCCATCATCAGCAGCGCCGCGCTGTCGAAGCCGTCGTCCAGGCCGGCCACGCCGATCGAGGCGGACACGCGTACCGTTTCCTCGCGGATGTGTATCGGCGCGCGCAGCGTCTCGATGATGCGCGGCATCAGCCGGTCGACCTGCGGCGCGTCGACGTCGCAGAAGACGATCACGAACTCGTCGCCGCCGACCCGCACCAGTTCGTCGCGGCCGCGCACGCAATCGCGCAGGCGCGCCGCGGCGATCTTCAGCACCTGGTCGCCCGCGTCGTGGCCGATGGTGTCGTTGACCAGCTTGAACTCGTCGAGGTCGACGAAGGCCAGGTGCAGCGACCGGCCGTCCTCGGTGGCGCGACGCACGAAATCCGGCAGCCGGCTCTGCAGGAAGCGGCGGTTCTTCAGCCCGGTCAGCGCGTCGGTCTCGGCGATGCGGCGATGCTCGATCCGGCGCCGGTCGAGCCAGGCGATCACCGTGGAGCCGATCAGCAGCAGCACCGAGCTGGCGCCGACGATCCACGGCAGCGCCGCGCCGCTCAGCTCGTCGGCCGCGCCGCAGATCGAGCCGGGCAGGAAATGCGCGGCCCACATGCCGGTGTAGTGCATCAGGAACACGGCCGCGCCGAGGATCACGGCGACGCCGGCCTTCGCCACCAGGCCGCCCCATTCGTCGAGCGCCGCGATGCTGCGCGTGCCCCACAGCGCCAGGCCGGACAGGCCGATCGCGATGACGATCGACAGCGCCACCAGCGTGCCGTCCCACTCGATGTCCGGCGTCATCCGCATCGCCGCCATGCCGAGGTAATGCATGCCGGCGATCGCCGCGCCCATCAGCGCAGCGCTGGCGATCCATTGCCAGCGCTGCACCCTTTCCTGCCGTACCAGCAGCAGCGCGCCCCATGACGTTGCCACCGGCAGCAGCCACGACAGCGCGGTGAGCGCGTAGTCGTAGCCGAACGGGATCGGCAGCTTGAACGCGAGCATGCCGACGAAATGCATCGACCAGATGCCGGTGCCCGCCGCAAGCGCGCCGCCGGCAAGCCAGGCGTGGCGCGCACGGCCCGACGCGTTGCGCGTGCGGGCGCTCAGTTCGAGCGTGCAATAGCCGGCCAGGACGGCGACGACGAAGGAAAGCGCCACCAGCGGCGCGCTGAAGGCGCCGGTCATCCGTTGTCCGTCCCGACGCAAGGCGGGGCGGGCCGGTGCTCCGCCCGCACCTGGAAGTCCGGCCGCATCGTATGGTGGTTGCGCATCTGTCCTGTCGCGTTGCCGGCGCGGCATCGGCGCCGCAATCCGGATGGCTGCCCGCCGGGATTGTCATCCGGGCACGAATGCCGTCCGCATGCGGCCGCGGTGCGGCGACGATCAGCCGATAAGGCGATCAAAAGCGCGCCTGTTCCCGGGTTTGTCCGAAGAGCCGCTGCGTAACATGTGAGCCGGAATAACCTCGCGTGCACAGTCCGCATCGAATAAGTCGCCTGCCGTCCCGCGTTGCCTTTCCCGACCAGAACATCATCCTCGCAGCGCAGGTGCCCCGCATGACGGGCGCCTGCGCGGCATCCGGATCGGAGATCGGGTCCGGGCGTTCAGGTCAGCAGTTTCTTGCAGCATGCCATCGAGCCGGAAGGTGCGTTCAACGTGATGCCGAACCGAGTACCGATCCTCATCCCTTCCGTTCCCGACCGGAACGCGCTGCTGCCTTACCTCGAGCGCATCGAGCAGACCCAGCATTATACGAATTTCGGCCCGTTGAGCCGGGAGCTCGAAGCGCGTCTGGCGCGGCTGTTCTCGCAGCGCGCGCCGCGTCCGGCGCAGGTGCGCGCGGTCGGCAGCGCCACGCTCGGGCTGGAGCTCGCGCTCGGCGCGCTCGGGCTGCCGGAAAAATCTCGCGTCGTCGTGCCGGCGCTGACCTTCGTCGCCACGCTGACCGCGGTGATCCGCGCCGGCCACGTGCCGGTGGTCGCCGACGTCGATCCCGACACCTGGCTGCTGACGCCCGGCATCGCGGCGGCCGCGGCCGAAGCCACCGGCGCGCATGCCGTGCTGGCGGTCAGCACCTTCGGCCGGGCTCAGGACACGATGGGATGGAGCGCGTTCCGAAAAGCCACCGGCACGCGTGTGCTGATCGATGCCGCCGGCGCGTTCGGCACGCAGTGGGCCGAGGCGGCCGACGTGCCGGTGGTGTTCAGCATGCACGCGACCAAGTCGCTGACCGCCGGCGAGGGCGGTTTCGTGGTGTCGGGCAGCCGCGCATTCGCGGACCGGATCGCGCGCGACAGCAATTTCGGCATCAACCTCGATCCGGCCACGCCGGTTCCCGTCGGCTCCCTCGCGTCCTGCGGCACCAACGCGAAGCTGTCGGAGTTCCATGCCGCGGTGGCGCTGGCCAGCCTGGACGGCTGGGACGCGCAGGCCGCGGTACGGCGTCAACTGTACGACCGCTGCCGGGTACTGCTGGATGCGGCGTCCGGCAGTGCGCTGACGTGGCAGGCC
>JBQCGO010000339.1:0-5893 GCA_051955575.1 Burkholderiaceae bacterium | reverse complement strand
ATGGAAAAGAGTGAGCGGCTTGCGGAGCGGCGCGCGTATTTTCTCGATGCCCTGCGCACGCTGCAGGCGGGCAGCCTGTTTGACGAGGCGCTCCGGACCGTCGATGCGCATGCGGATCTGGTGGCCGGCGACACGCCGCTGCTGATGTTCGTGGTCCGGCTCGCGCTCGCGGCGAACCGGCCGGCCGCCGCCGAGCGCTACGCGCGGCTGATGCTGAGGCTGTCGATGCGCGCTCCGCAGTTCCAGACGCCGATGGATTACGTGCTGGCGCAATGGCTGGCAAACGCTCCCGCGCCGCGCATCGTCCGCACCGCGGCCGACTTGCCGGCCCCAGCCCCGGTCCCGACTTCGGCTGCATCGCCGCTGCCGTACGACGAGGAAGCCTACCTGCTCGGCTACCAGGCGTTCCTCGCCAACCGCGATCTCGACGCGGCGCGCAAGCTTGCCGAGAGTGCGGTGCGCCAGCGTCCGGACGACCCGGCATGGCGGCACCGCCTGGCCGAAGTCGACGAATGGAGTGGCCGGCCGCAGGACGCGCTGACTCAGTGGCTGGCGGAAGCGCGTCTGACCGGCGGCGAGCCCGCCTGGGATGCGGTGCTGCGGCTGGGGCGCGGCATCTACCGCCTCGACGCGCTGACCGAGGCGCTGCGGCACAAGCTGGCGGTCGATCCGGACGGCGAGCGTTGGCTCGACGAACTGGTGCGTCTTTACGAGGAAGCGGGCCAGCCGGAACAGGCGATCGCGCTGGTCGAGCGTTCGGTCAATCGCGCCGGCGCAGGCCGCAACGCGCGCAACGCCCGCAACGCCCGCACCGCCCGCGCCGACCGCAACCGGCGCGAACTCGAACTGCTGGCCAACCTCACCGCGCGCGTCGGCCGCGACGCCGATTCGCTGCGCGCGCTGGAAACGCTGCAGGACCGCTACGGCCCGGACAGCGGCTACGCGCTGCGCATCGCCAACCGGCTGTACGAACAGGGAAAGCCGAGAGAAGCCTATGCGGCGCTGGAGCGCGCCGCGGACGCCGCCCCGGCCGGCGCCACCGCCTACTGGCAGGCGTTCGCCGAACTTGCGCGGCTGCTGCAGGACGACCGGGCCGCCGCGCGCGGCTACGGCAAGCTGGTCGAATCGGGCAAGGCCGATGCCGACGAGATCGACAAGCTTTCGGCGCTGCTGGAGCCGTCGCATCTGCGCGCGGCGGCGGCCGTGGCCGAGTACGGACTGGCCGCCACCGGCGACCTGCGCTTCGCGACCCGGGCGCTCGGGCTGCTGCTGCGGCTCGACGACCGCGCCGCCGCGAAGCGCCTGCTGTCCCGGCTGGCCCCGCCGCAGCGCGCCGCGCTGGCGGCGGACGCCGACTTCCTGGCGGGGCGGGCCGCGTTGCGCCAGGACGAGGGCGACCTCGCCGGCGCCGAGCGCGACCTGGCCGCGGTGCTCGCGTTGCGGCCGCAGGACGCCGAGGCGCGCGCGGCGATGATCTGGATCTGGATCGCCGGCCGCAAGACGCAGCCGCTCGAGCGCGCGCTGCGCGCCGGGTCGCGCGACGCCGAAGGCAGCGCGGTCCTGTGGGCGCCGTTCGCCGCGGCCGACATGGCGCTCAACCGGCCGGACGCGGCGCTGCACTGGTTTCGCAAGGGCGGCTTCGCGCAGAACGATCCGCTCTGGCTGATGAGCTATGCCGAATGCCTGGACGCGAACGCCCGGCCGGATCTCGCCTGGCGGCTCCGGCGCGCGGCCTGGAACCGGCTGCGCGGCCCGGATGCGCTGGCGCGCATCGACCCGGCGCGCTGGTCCGAGCTGCGGGCGCGCTTCGCGTCGCTGGCGCCGCTGTTCACCGGCGGCGACCGGGCGAGCAGAGTGGTGCGGGCATTGCTGCGCGCCGACACGGTTCCGACCGTCGCCTCTGCTGCGGCAACCGACTTGCCCGCTGACGGCCGCGAACTGGTCGAGCGGATCGCGCGCCTGCAAGCGGCCGACGACGGCGCGCAGCGGCCGGCCGTTGCCGCGTCGATGGCGGCGCAACTCGCGGCGGGCGGCAAACGGTCCGGCGCCGACGACGCCCGCTTGAGCGCCGCGGTGCGCGAAGTGGCGCTGGCCTACGCGCTGAACCGGGATGCGAACGAACTCGCGCGCGCCTGGCTGGCGACGCGGTTCGCGAAGCAACTGGAGCGGCCGCTGTGGGCCGAACTGTCGCTCATGCTGGCCGCCGACGACCGCGCCGGGCTCGACCGGCTGCTGGACGACGCGGCCGAGTGGCTGCCGATGGCGGACCGGATCGAAGCCGCGCAGCGCGCCGGCCGGCCGGCGCTGGCGCAGACGCTCGCGTTCGACCAGCTAGGGCGTGTGCCCGAGGATGACAGCCTGCACCAGCGGCTGGTCGCGCTGACGACCGCCGAGCCGCCCGCCGTGAAGTTCGGTTTCGACGCGATCACGCAGTCGCCGGTGCACATCGACGAATCGATCGCGTCGGCCGGCGTGCGGCTGTCGCCGTCGCTCGATCTTTCGGTCGGCGCGACCCGGCGCGTGCAGCGCAGTCTCGACCAGACGCTGCTGGCCAACGTGCCGCGCACTGACGACCAGGTCGAGACAACGCTGCGCCGGCGCACCGATACCGGCAGCGTCGCGCTGTCGGCCCAGCACCGGCGCGCGCTCGACGACGTCACCGGCCTGCGGCTGGACTATGCCGGCGAGCCGGCGCCCGGCCTGACGCTGCGCGCCAGCGGCGGCCTGCGCCAGCCGGCGACCTAATCGGCGCCGCGGCGCGTGGGCGGCGTGCGCAGCGGCGCCGAGACCGAACTGAACCTCGCGTTCACCAGCCGCGAGTACGCGCGCGCCGCGCTCGGCTGGCAGCGCTACGCGTCGCAGTCCGGCACAGGGCTCGGCACCGGCCGCACCGCCGAATTCGAGCTCGGCAGCCGTTTCCGCATCGAGTACCCGGACCTGCTGCTGCGCGCCTTCGCCTCGCACGGTTCGTACGCTGCCAGCGGACGCACCGACGCCGGCATCGCGCGGCTGGTCCCGGCCGGGATCGACCCCGCCGCCTATGCGTTCCTGCCGGCGACCAGCACGTTCTACGGCCTCGCGCTCGGGATCGGCACCGCTGCCGAGAGCGGCTACACCCGCGCCTGGCGCCCGTTCTTCGAGACGGGCGTCACCTACAATCCGGCCGCCGGGCGCGGCTTCGACTATCGCGGCGGCGTCGCCGGCAGCGTGCTCGGCGGCGACCTGCTGAGTCTGCGCGCGGCGCGCACGGCGCGCAGCGCCGAGAACCCCGAAGGCGCCAGCGAATTCGGCTTTTCCTATCAATGGTTTTACTGAGACTGTATCGAGGACACGATGAAGACGACACGCTCACCGCGCGGCCTGGCCGCCGCCACGATGGCCGCCCTGCTGGTTACCGTTTCGGGATGCACCACGGTCGACGTCGGGCGCACGCCCAATCTCGCGCATGGCGCCTCCTGGGGCCTGCTGCCGTTCGCCAACCATACCGAGACGCCGCAGGCCGGGCTGCGCGCGGAGTCGATCGCCGAGAGCCTGCTGCGTAGCGAGGCCGGCCTCGGCATTCGCCACTACCCGGCCGCGATCGGCACCGAGACGCTGTTCGAGCCCGCCGACCGCAAGCAGGCCGAAGCCGGACTCGACTGGGCGCGCGCGCAGGGCTTGCGCTACGCGGTGGCCGGCAGCGTCGACGAATGGCGCTACAAGGTCGGCGTCGACGGCGAGCCGGCGGTCGGCCTGACGCTGCAGGTGATCGACGTGTCCTCCGGCGATGTGGTCTGGAGCGCCGCTGGCGGCAAGACCGGCTGGAGCCGGGAAGGGCTGTCGGCGGTTGCGCAGAAGCTGACGCGGCAACTGCTCGCGCCGGTCGTGGGCGCGGCGCGCTAGGGCAAGGCGAATGCAAGCGATGCGACGACTGCCCGCTACCGTGCGGGGCATCGGCTGGCGGTTCGGGGTCGCGCTCCGCGACACCGGCCGGCGCCTGTTTCCCCGTCAGCGGGTCGAGGCCTCTTCCGCCTGGTTCTGGCTCTGGGCCGTGCTGGAGACGCTCATCTTCTGCGCCGGCACGCTGGCGGTCAGCCTGTGGCTGCGGCCCGAGGATCCGTTCGGCCTGCATGCCGAATTCCCGTGGCTGTGGATGGTGCCGGCGGTGCTGGCGATGCGCTACGGCACCGCGATCGGCGTCACCGCGGTGGTGCTGATGACGGCGGCCTGGTTCGGCCTGCCGGGGCTGGCGTTCGGCACGGCACCGGGTACGCTCGATTTCCCGAAAAGCTATTTCCTCGGCGGCCTGGTGCTGGTGCTGATCTGCGGCCAGTTCTCCGACGTCTGGAACGCGCGCGGCCGGCGCTTCCGCGCGGTCAATACCTATCTCGAGGAACGCCTGCAGACGCTGACCAAGAACCACTTCCTGCTGCGGCTGTCGCACGAGCGCTTGGAGCAGGACCTGCTGGCCAAGCCGATCACGCTGCGCGAGACGCTGCTGCGGCTGCGCGGGCTGACCGCGCGGCCCGAGCATCCGGGCGATCCGCTGCCCGGCGCCGCGGAGTTCATGCAACTGCTGGCGCAAAGCTGCCAGTTCGAGATCGCCTCGCTGTTCGCGCTGGACGAGGACGGCGAACCGCTCGCGGTACCGCTGGCGTCGCTCGGCGCGCCGTCGCCGCTGGATGCCGACGATCCGTTGTACCGCTTCGCCACCGACGAGGGCGCGCTGGCCCACGTGCAGAGCGATGCGGTGGCGGAGGAACTGGGCGACCGCAGCAAGTACCTGATCTGCGCGCCGCTGCGCTCCTCGACCGGCCGCGCGCTCGGCATGCTGGCCGTGGAGCGGCTGCCGTTCTTTGCGCTCAATGACGACACGCTGAAGTTGCTCGCGGTGCTGATCGGTTACTACGCCGACGGTGTGCAGCTCGGCGGCGCCGCGCGCGAGGTGCTGGCGCGCTTCCCGGCATGTCCGCCCGAGCTGGCGCTCGACGTGGTGCGCCTGCATCGCATCCGCGTCGAGGCGGGCATCGATTCGGCGCTGGTGGCGCTGGTGTTCGACAACGACGACGCGGCGCTCGACATGTACGACCAGGTCCGGCGCCTGAAACGCGGTGTGGACCTGTCGTGGGAGCTGGCCGGCGCGCGCCACCGCGCGCTGGTCACGCTGCTGCCGCTGGCCGGCGCGGCCGCGGTCGAAGGGTACCTGCTGCGCATCGAGTCGGCGCTGAAGGCGCAATTCGGCGTCGGCCTGCTCGCCGCACGCATCGTCACCCACAAGGCGCAACTCGGCTTCGCCGCCCCGACCGACACGCTCGCGCAACTGGTGGACCGCTGTGCCCTATAAATTCCTCTTCTATGCGCTGAGCCTGGAGTTCGGCTCGGCCGCGCTGCTGATGGCGCGCGACACCAGCATCGCGCTGATCGCCGCCTACCTGCTGCTGCACGGCGCCGGCAGCGCGGTCGGCGCACTGGCGTTGTCGATGGTGCTGCCAAAGCGTTACCGCACGCCGCGCCGCTGGCTGCTCGCCTACCTGTTCGCGTTCCTGTTCTTCGTCCCGGTCGCCGGCGCCGGCTGCGCGGTCGGCGGGATTTTCATCAGCGCGCTGCTGCCGCGCGCGCGCCGCGGCGGACCGTTCGATACCACCGGCGTGCCGCGCTTCACCACACACCGCAACCACGAGGGCACCGGCTTTCGCGGCGGTCAGGTGCGCGCGCAGCTGGGCAACCTGAACACGCCGGTCGAGCAGCGGCTGAAGGCACTGGTGGCAGTGCAGGACACGCCGGCGCGAACTACCGGCAAGCTGCTGCGCGAACTGCTGGCCGACCGCGCCGACGACGTCCGGCTGCTCGCCTACGGCATCCTCGACAACAAGGAAAAGCAGATCGCCCAGCGCATCCAGGAAAACCGCCAGAA
>JBQCGO010000338.1:0-4987 GCA_051955575.1 Burkholderiaceae bacterium | reverse complement strand
AGCAGCGCGACCGAGGCGATCGACGCCAGCGCCTCGCCGCGAAAGCCGAGCGTGCTTACGTTTTCCAGGTCTTCCAGCGACGCGATCTTGGACGTGGCATGCCGCGCCAACGCGAGCGGGAGTTGGCCCGGCGCAATGCCGCGGCCGTCATCAATCACCACAATCCGCTTGACGCCGCCCTGTTCGAGCCGCACCGCGACCTGCGTCGCGCCGGCGTCGAGCGCGTTTTCGAGCAATTCCTTGACCACGGCGGCCGGGCGCTCGACGACTTCGCCGGCCGCGATTTGCGAGATGAGCCGGTCCGGCAGCGGCTGGATTGGGCGGGGAGAAACGAGGGTCGCGGTCATCGACCGATTATAGCGTTCGCCGGATGGCCGGAGCGCGAGGCGCCATGCCGCTCTCCGGCCGGCGGGCGCGCGAAAACCCGTGGTGTATGATGAGCGCCGCTTTTGAGGAGAGCTATGGATTTCATGCAATTGGTCGACATCGTCCTGCATGTCGACAAGTCGCTCGGCACGCTGATCACGCAGTACGGCACCCTGGTCTACATCGTTCTCTTTGCGATCGTGTTTTGCGAAACCGGGCTGGTGGTGCTGCCGTTCCTGCCGGGCGACACGCTGCTGTTCGTCGGCGGCGCCTTTTGCGCGACAGGCGCGTTGAACATCTGGTTGCTGATGACGCTGCTGGTCATCGCCGCGATTGCCGGCAATACGGTGAACTACTGGATCGGCAGCGCGATCGGCCACCGCGTCTTCACCCACGATTTCCGCTGGCTGGACAAGGCGGCGCTGCAGCGGACCCACGCGTTCTACGAAGACCACGGCGGCAAGACCATCATCCTGTCGCGCTTCATCCCGATCGTGCGTACCTTTGCGCCGTTCGTCGCCGGCGTGTCCGGCATGACGTTCGGCAAGTTCCAGTTCTTCAACATCGTCGGCGCGCTCGGTTGGGTGGTTGGCCTCGTGGCCGGCGGCTATTTCTTCGGCAACATCCCGGTCATCCGCGACCACCTGAACACCATCGTGCTGGTCGGCGTCGGCGCGGCGATCGTGCCGATCGCGCTGGGCGGCATCTGGAAGTTCGTGACCCGGCTGCGCCGGCGGCGCAGCGCGGATTGAACGGCGCCGACTGAAAGCGCGCCGACTCAGGTCATCCGGTTCTTGGCCAGCGGCGGATTGGCGGCGAAGTATTTGCGGATGCCTTTCAGCACCGCGTCGGCCATCCGGTTCTGGTAGGCGTCGTCAGTCAGGCGCGCCTCTTCCTGGGGGTTCGAGATGAACGCGGTCTCGATCAGGATGCTCGGGATGTCCGGCGCCTTCAGCACCGCGAACCCGGCCTGCTCGACCGCGCCCTTGTGCAGCGCGTTGATGCCGCCGATCTCGGTCAGCACCGCGCGGCCCAGCTTCAGGCTGTCGCTGATCTGCGCGGTGGTGGACAGATCCAGCAGCACGCTCGCCAGTTGCATGTCGTGGCCCTTGATGTTGACCCCGCCGATCAGGTCCGCCGCGTTTTCCTTGCTCGCCAGCCAGCGGGCCGCCGCGGAACTGGCGCCTTTTTCCGACAGGGCAAACACCGACGAGCCGCGCGCGGTCGGCTGCACGAACGCATCCGCATGGATCGAGACGAACAGGTCCGCCTGCACCTTGCGCGCCTTCTGCACGCGCACGTGCAGCGGCACGAAGTAGTCGGCGTCGCGCGTGAGCATCACCCGCATGTTGGGCAGTTGCTCGATCTTCGCCTTGAGCCGCTTCGCGATCGACAGCACCACGTCCTTCTCGCGGCTGCCGCCGTGACCGATCGCGCCCGGATCCTCGCCGCCGTGGCCGGGATCGAGCGCGATCGTGATCAGGCGCGTCATGGCGGGCGGGCGCGGCGCCGATTTGTCGAACGGCTCGGGCGCCGGCGGCGCGGATTCGCCCGGCAGCGCGGGAACCGGCGCCGGGTCGTTGCTGAACCAGTCACCCTTGGCGATCAGCGCCGCGATCGGGTCGGGTTCCTGCAGCGGATAGAGATCGAAGATCAACCGGTGCTGGTAGCCGGCGACCGGCGCCAGCGTGAACACCTGCGGCGAGACTTCGGCCTTCAGATCGAACACCAGCCGCACCACGTTCGGCCGGTTCTGGCCGACGCGCACCTGGCGGATGTACGGGTCGTTCGGCTCGATCTTGGCGATCAGGCTCTTGAGCGCATCGTTGAGGTCGATGCCCTCGATGTCGACCACCAGCCGGTCCGGGTCCTTGATCAGGAAATGCGTGGCCTTGAGTTCGGCGTCGTTTTCCAGCGTGACGCGGGTGTAGTCGTCGGCTGGCCAGACGCGCACCGCGAGGATCTGCGCAGCGCGCGCGGAGAGCGGCGCGATCACCGACAGCAGCAGGGTGCCGCCGGCTTTCAATACGGTGCGACGGGTACGCGATGTCATCGAACGGGAAAATAGTGCAGGCGGTCGAGGCATAGACGGCCCTTGTCGGAAAACGCCTGCAATTCTAGCGCACGCCCTTCGCCCTCCACCGCGAGGAACAGGTCGATGTCGGGTGTGGGCAACAGCCCGGCGCCCTTTTCCGGCCATTCGATGATGCAGATCGTGTCGCCGTCGAATTCATCGCGAAAGCCTGCGTCGATGAATTCTTCCGGATCGGCCATCCGGTACAGGTCGAAGTGCATCGCGCGCGCAGGCTTGCCGCCGAGTTCGATGGTGTAGGGCTCGGCCAGCGTGTAGGTCGGACTCCTGACCGGGCCGGCATGTCCGGCGACATGCAGCATCGCGCGGGTCAGCGCCGTCTTGCCGCTGCCGAGGTCGCCGTGCAGGTGCAGCACCAGGCCGGGAACGAGCACGCGCGCGAGCGCGGCGCCAAAGGCATTGGTCGCGTCTTCGTCGGGAAGATGAATCGAGAAATGCCGCATTGATAGAATGGAGGGTTCCGAAATCCGCCGCCCGGCGGCGCATCGCCGTATCGGCGCGCACCATGGACGCTTCCGAATCCGCTTCCCGTACCGATCTTCCCGCGCTCGCTACCGCCATCAAGGCGTGGGGCAGGGAATTGGGATTCGCCGACGTGCGGATCGCGGACACCGACCTGCGCATCCATGAAGCCGGTCTGCAGGCCTGGCTCGATGCCGGTTGCCACGGCGACATGGATTATATGGCAGAGCACGGTATGAAGCGGGCGCGGCCGGACCAGCTCGTGCCCGGCACGGTGCGGGTGATCACGGCGCGCATCGACTATCTCCCGCGCGACATCGAACCCGGCTGGCGCGAAGCCGAATCGGCGCGTCTTGCCGATCCGTCCGCGGCAGTGGTTTCGATCTACGCGCGCGGCCGGGATTACCACAAGGTGATGCGCAACCGGCTGCAACGGCTGGCGAGCCGCATCGAGGCGGAAATCGGCGGCTTCGGCTACCGGGTCTTCACCGACTCGGCGCCGGTCATGGAAATCCCGCTCGCGGAAAAGGCCGGCGCGGGCTGGCGCGGCAAGCACACGCTGCTGTTGAACCGCGATGCCGGCTCGATGTTCTTCCTCGGCGAGATCTATACCGACCTGCCGCTGCCGGTCGACGCGCCGGCGACCGCGCACTGCGGCGCCTGCACCGCCTGCCTCGACGTCTGTCCGACACGGGCGATCACCGCGCCCGGCCGGCTCGACGCGCGCCGCTGCATTTCCTACCTGACCATCGAACACAAGGGCGCGATTCCCGAAGACTTGCGGCCGCTGATCGGCAACCGCGTCTACGGCTGCGACGACTGCCAGCTCGTCTGTCCGTGGAACAAATTCGCCCAGCCGGCGGCGATCGGCGACTTCGACGTGCGCAACGCGCTCGACCGCGCGACCCTGGTCGAGCTGTTCGACTGGGACGAGGAGACGTTCAACCGGCGGTTGGAAGGCAGTCCGATCCGGCGCATCGGCCATGAACGCTGGCTGCGCAACATTGCGGTCGCGCTCGGCAATGCCGCCGACGGCACGCCCGGGAATGCCGAGATGGTGGGCGCGCTGCGCCGGCGCGCCAATCATCCGTCGGCGATGGTGCGCGAGCATGTCGCCTGGGCGCTGGCCCGGCACGGCATCGCCGCGGATTGACGCGCTCAGCGCACGATCGACAGCCAGATCGGCAGCGTGATCACCGACAGCAGCGTGCCGGACGAGATCAGGAATGCGACCATCGTTCCGTTGCCGCCCATCCGCGTGGCCAGCACGTAGGCGCTGGACGCGGTCGGCAGCGCGCAGAACATCACCGCGACCTGCAGTTGCAACGGCGACAGGCCGGCCCAGCGGCCGAGGAAAAGCGCCAGGGCAGGCAGCGCCAGCAGCTTGACGGCGAGCAGGTAGCCGGTCAGGCCGCGCGATTCGTGCAGGCCGGACATTTTCAGGCCGGCGCCCACCATGATCAGGCCGAGCGCGATCGACGCATTGCCCATGCGCGACAGGATCGCGCCGACGACTTCCGGAACATGCACGCCGGCCAGGTTGACCGAGATGCCGGCGACGGTCGCCAGCAGCAACGGGTTGCGTGCCAGCTCGCGCAGCAGTCCGCCGCTCTTGTGGACCAGCGCGTGTACCGCCGCCATGTTGCACAAGGGAACGGTGAATCCGATGATCAGCGCCATCAGCGACGCGCCGTGGTCGCCGCCGAGCCGAGCCGCGACCGCCAGCCCCATGTAGGAATTGAACCGGAAACCGGTCTGCATGGTGGACTCGAACACCATCGGTCCGGCGGCAAACAGCGGCTTGGCCAGCCAGGACAGCGCGATGCCGATCACGACGACCGACATCGCGACCTGCAGCAGCTTGCCGGTGGTGCCGAAGTCGAGCGGCGCGCGCGCCGACGCGTAGAACAGCAGCGCGGGAAACAGCACGTAGTACACCAGTTTTTCCAGTCCGACCCAGAAGGCGTCGCCCCAATCCGTGATGCGGATGAGGATGAAGCCGATGAGAATCATCGTGAAGTCGGGAACGAGGATGGAAGCGATCTGCATGCGGAAAAAGCGGGCAAA
>JBQCGO010000337.1:0-4347 GCA_051955575.1 Burkholderiaceae bacterium | reverse complement strand
CTTCCTGCCGCATTCGACTGCGCCGGCTAAGCCGGCACGCGCAGCGGACGCGCAATTCGCGGCCCTGCCCTGTGCCTCAATCCACCAGCTTGTTGTACAGCGCCGGATCGAAGCCGTCGCGCGGCGGCAGGTCCTCGACCCGGATGCCGGCGGCGTTCAGCGCCGCGAGGACGCGCGCCATCCGTTCTTCCTGCGCCGCCGCGTGGTCGATCAGGCCGTGCAGCGCCTTCGACAGCGGATCGTCGCCGTTGGGCGTGACGCCGTAGGCGGCGAAGCGCCGCGCGGTCGCTTCGGCAGCCGCACGGCCGGCGTCCGTGTCGACGATGCGCGCCGGGTTGCCGACCGCGGTCGCACCCGCCGGCACTTCCTTGACCACCACCGCGTTCGACCCGATCTTCGCGCCCTCGCCCACCGTGAACGCGCCGAGCACCTTCGCGCCCGCGCCAACGATCACCCCGGCGCCGAGCGTCGGATGCCGCTTCGCGCCCTTGGTCAGCGAGGTGCCGCCGAGCGTCACGCCCTGATAGACGGTGCAGTCGTCGCCGACTTCGGCGGTCTCGCCGATCACCACGCCGAAACCATGGTCGATGAACACGCGCCGGCCGATCACCGCGCCTGGATGGATCTCGATCCCGGTCAACACCCGCGCGATGTGCGACATGAATCGGGCGAGCCAGCGGAAGCCGCGCTGCCAGCACCAGTGCGCGGCGCGGTGGATCACGATGGCCTGAAATCCGGGATAGCAGGTGACGACTTCCCAGGCATTGCGCGCGGCGGGGTCGCGCTCCAGGATGTGGGCGATATCTTCACGCAGGCGGCTGAGCATCGTGGTCGTGCGGTGTGGTCGGTATGTTGGGACGCCGAATCGTCAAGTAAGGCGCCGTCGCCCTGCGTTCCTCGCAAGCGCCGGCCGCAGCATCGGTCGCAACGGCATCGGTCGCAAAGCTAGGTAGTCCCGGCGCGCTGACGTCGCGCCTCGAACAGGCAGACGCCGGTCGCGACCGAAACGTTGAGGCTTTCCACCGCGCCCGCCATCGGGATCGCCACCAGCATATCGCAGGTTTCGCGCGTGAGCCGGCGCATGCCCTCGCCTTCGGACCCCATCACCAGCGCGGCAGGTCCGGAAAAGTCCGCCGCGTACAAGGTCTTGTCGGCATCGTCGGTGGTGCCGACCAGCAGGATGTCGCGCTCCTTCAACTGCCGCATCGCGCGCGCGAGGTTGGTCACCGTGATGTACGGCACGGTCTCGGCCGCGCCGCTGGCAACCTTGGCCGCGGTCGCGTTCAAGCCGACCGCACGGTCCTTGGGCGCGATCACCGCATGAGCGCCGGCGCCGTCGGCCACGCGCAGGCAGGCGCCGAGGTTGTGCGGATCGGTGATGCCGTCCAGGATCAGCAGCAACGGCGGCCCGACGATCGCATCGAGCAGTTCGTCGAGATTGCGCGCCAGCGAGACCGCGCCGGCCCTGGCAACCACGCCCTGGTGGCGATGAGTACCGACCATGCTCGACAGGCGCGCATCGTCGGCCTGGATCACCCGCGCGCCGGCTTCCTGCGCCGCGCGCAACAGATCGAGCATCCGGCGATCGTGGCGCTCGGCGTCGACGTAGATTTCCTCGATCGAAGCCGCATCGTGGCGCAGGCGCGCCGTGATCGCATGGAAACCGAAAATCAGTCTGCTTTTCATCTATCGTTTTTTCTTCGTGGTCCGGCTGCCGGCGCCGGCAGTCGATGCCATGGCCGATGTTTTGTTCCGCCCGCCGGCCTTGCGTTCGGCGCGGGACGGCCTGGCTTTCGGCTCGGCTCGCGTCTTTCCCTTGCCTTTTCTCACCGCGGCGGGATCGACCCCCGCGTCCGCCCGGCGCGCCTCGTTGCGCAGCACCGTGCGGATGCTCGGTTCGTTGACCAGTCGCAGATCGATCTTGCGCGCGTCCAGGTCGACACGGCTGACCTGCACCGTGACGCGGTCGGTCAACTGGTAGCGAATGCCGGTGCGCTCGCCGCGCAGTTCGTGGCGCGCCTCGTCGTACTGGAAATAGTCGGCGCCGAGTTCGGTGACGTGCACCAGGCCCTCGATGTAGAGCGCGTCGAGCTGCACGAAGATGCCGAACGGTGTCACGCCCGAAATCGTGCCGCTGAATTCCTCGCCGAGCCTGTCGAGGATGAAATAGCACTTCAGCCAGGCCTCGACGTCGCGCGACGCTTCGTCCGCGCGGCGCTCGTTGGCCGAGCAGTGGATGCCGAGGGCTTCCCAGATTGCCAGTGCGCCTTCGCGCTTGGGCTTGCCCTCGGCCGCGTCCTGCGCGTGCTTGCGGCGCGCGGCCGGCGACAGCATGGTGTTCAGCGCGCCGGTGTCGATGCCCTTCGGTTCATAGCGCTTGCCCTGCAGGACCGCCTTGATCGCGCGATGCGTCAGCAGATCCGGGTAGCGCCGGATCGGGCTGGTGAAATGCGCGTAGGCTTCATAGGACAGCCCGAAGTGGCCGATGTTTTCCGGGCTGTAGACCGCCTGCTGCATCGAGCGCAGCAGCATCGTCTGCAGCAGCGTCGCGTCGGGGCGTAGCTTGACCTTTTCCATCAGCTCCGCGTAATCGGATGCCGACGGCGTGTCCCCGCCGCCGAGCGTCAGGCCGACCTGCTTCAGGAAAGTGCGCAGCTGGTTCAGCTTTTCCTTGGTCGGTCCGGCGTGGATGCGATAGAGCGTCGGCTGCTTGTGCCGCTCCAGCAGGTCGGCCGCGCAGACGTTGGCAGCCAGCATGCATTCCTCGATCAGCCGGTGGGCGTCGTTACGGGTGCGCGGCAGAATCTGCTCGATCTTGCCGGCGGCGTTGCAGACGATGTAGGTCTCGGTGGTCTCGAAATCGATCGCGCCGCGCGCACGGCGCGCTTCCAGTAGCGCATGAAACACCGCGTACAGGTGCAACAGGTGCGGCACCAGCGGTTTCAGCCGCGCGGCTTCCGGGCCCTTGGTATTAGCCAGCACGGCGGCGACCGCGGTGTAGGTCAGCCGCGCGGCGGAATGGATCACCGCCGGATAGAACTGGTAGGCCTTGATCTCGCCCTTGGAAGTAATGATCGCGTCGCAGACCAGCGTCAGCCGGTCGACGTCGGGGTTCAGCGAGCGAAGGCCGTTCGACAGCTTCTCCGGCAGCATCGGGATCACGCGGCGCGGGAAATAGACCGAGGTGCTGCGGTCGAGCGCGTCGTCGTCGAGCGCGTCGCCGGGCTTGACGTAGTGACTGACGTCGGCGATCGCAACGATCAGCCGGTAGCCGTTGCTGCGGCCGATCTTCACCGGCTCGCAGTACACCGCATCGTCGAAGTCGCGCGCGTCCTCGCCGTCGATCGTCACCAGCGGCACGTCGCGCAGGTCGACGCGGCCGGCGAGATCGGCCGGCCTGACCTCGGCCGGAAGCTTGGCAGCCTGCTTCTGCGCGGCGTCCGAGAACTCGTGCGGCACGCCGTATTTGCGCACCGCGATCTCGATCTCCATGCCGGGATCGTCGATGTCGCCGAGCACTTCGGCTATGCGGCCGACCGGCTGCGTGAAGCGCGACGGCTGTTCGGTCAGCTCGACGCTCACCACCTGCCCGGCCTTGGCCTTGACCGGCGAGCCGGCCAGCAGGATGTCCTGGCCGATGCGCTTGTCTTCCGGCGCGACGATCCAGACACCGTTTTCGTTGAGCAGGCGGCCGATCACGTGCGTGTTGGCCCGCTCGACGACCTCGACGATCGAGCCTTCCGGCCGGCCGCGGCGATCGGTGCCGACGATGCGGGCTTGCACCCGGTCGCCGTTCAGCACCTTCTGCATTTCCTTCTCGGGCAGGAAGATGTCGTTGCTGCCGTCTTCCGGGATCAGGAAGCCGTAGCCGTCGCGGTGGCCGCTGACACGGCCTTCGATGAAATTCGGGGAATGGGTGAGCTGGTAGCGCCCGTCGCGATCGGGACGGATCTGCCCGTCGCGTTCCATCGCGTTCAGGCGCCTGGTCAGGCCTTCGACCTCGTCCGGCGCCACGTTCAGGCGTTCCGCGAGCGACGACAGCGATTGCGGCTCCGAAGAGGTCCGCAGGAGACCGAGGATTTCCTCTCGGCTGGGAATGGGATAGAGATATTGGTTCAAATGGATGGTTTCGGGATGTTGTTGCCAATAATGAATTCACCAGTGTAACGGAGTCCCGGGTTTTTCACCTGCTTCCCGTCGCCGCGGATTTGCGCGCCCGGGTGTTTGACTTCCGCAATATTTCGCCTATAATCGCTGTCTTTGCAGTTGCCCACGTGGCGGAATTGGTAGACGCGCATGGTTCAGGTCCATGTGCCGCGAGGTGTGGGGGTTCGAGTCCCTCCGTGG
>JBQCGO010000336.1:0-13519 GCA_051955575.1 Burkholderiaceae bacterium | reverse complement strand
CACCGTTCAATCCTCGCGATGCGGATCGTTGATGCTGTAACGCGGCGTGCGCAGCTTGCGTGCGTAGACCGGAACGTCTTCGGTTTCCTGGCGGTCCCGCCAGATGCCGAACAAGGGATGGTCGATCGCCGACGGCGCTTCCCGTTCCGCCGTTTCCTCTTCGATGCGCACGGTCACGCGCGCATTCGCCGCCATCGGCAGCCTGGCGCGCCAGGCGTCGGGCAGCTCGTTCAATGCCACATGTTCGATTACTACGGCATTCATCGATGCCTCCTTCCTTTGCTGGTGAAACGGTTCCATTCTACGGGCCTTCCGCCGGACCGTGATGCAGTCGTGAAGCGTCTTCCGGTGCAGACTTCTCCTTGCGCAAACACGCGAGTCGCAGCGATGGGGACGAACGCGTCTTACTCGGCCGCTAGCCCGAGTTCGTCCGCCATCCGCCGCCGCAGCAGGTACTTCTGGATCTTGCCGGTGACCGTCATCGGGAAGCCGTCGACGAAGCGCACGTAGCGCGGAACCTTGTAGTGCGCGATCTGGCCGTCGCAAAACGCGCGGATCTCGTCGGCGTCGGCCTGCATGCCGGCGCGCAGCACGATGCAGGCGCACAGTTCCTCGCCGTATTTCGGATCGGGCACACCGACGCACTGCACGTCCTGCACCTTCGGATGCCGGTACAGGAATTCCTCCACCTCGCGTGGATAGATGTTTTCGCCGCCGCGGATCACCATGTCCTTCGAGCGGCCGACGATGCGGCAGTAGCCGTTTTCGTCGATCGTCGCCAGGTCGCCGGTGTGCATCCAGCGCGCCGCGTCGATCGCCTCGCGCGTCGTGTCCTCGTCACCCCAGTAGCCGAGCATCACCGAGTAGCCGCGCGTGAGCAGCTCGCCGGTCGCGCCGCGCGGCACCACGCGGCCGTCGCCGTCGACGATCTTCACCTCGAGGTGCGGATGCACCCGGCCGATGGTCGACACCCGCAGGTCGACCGGATCGTCGACCGAGCTCTGGAAGCTGACCGGCGACGTCTCGGTCATGCCGTAGGCGATCGTGATCTGGTCCATGTGCATCAGCCGGATCACCCGTGCCATCACCTCCGCCGGGCAGGGCGAACCGGCCATGATGCCGGTGCGCAGGCTGGACAGGTCGTACTGCGCGAAATCCGGATGGTCGAGGATCGCGATGAACATCGTCGGCACCCCGTGCAGCCCGGTGCAGCGCTCCGCCTGCACCGCTTCCAGCACCGCCTTCGGATCGAAGCCTTCGCCCGGGTACAGCATCGCCGCGCCGTGGGTCACGCACGCGAGGTTGCCGAGCACCATGCCGAAGCAGTGGTACAGCGGCACCGGGATGCACAGCACGTCGCGCTCGGTCAGCCGCATCGCCTCGCCGATGAAGTAGCCGTTGTTCAGGATGTTGTGGTGCGTGAGCGTCGCGCCCTTGGGCGAGCCGGTGGTGCCGGAGGTGAACTGGATGTTGATCGGGTCGTCGAACTGCAGCGTCGCCGATACCGCCGCCAGCCGCGCCAGGTCTTCTGCGCTCACGGGCGCCGACACGTCGTCGAAATTCAGCATGCCCGGCGTCTTGTCGCTGCCGAGCCGGATCACCTGCCGCAGCTCGGGCAGCCGCGCCGAATGCAATTCTCCCGGCGCGCAATCGGTCAGTTCCGGCGCGACGTCGCGCAGCATGCCGAGGTAGTCGCTCGACTTGAACGACGGCGCCAGGATCAGCGCCCGGCACTGCACCTTCTGCAGCACGTATTCGAGTTCGGCGCGGCGATAGGCCGGGTTGATGTTCACCATGATCAGCCCGGCCTTCGCGGTCGCGAACTGGGTCAGCACCCATTCCGCGCAATTCTGCGACCAGATTCCGACCCGGTCGCCCGGCTCCAGCCCGAGCTTCAGCAAGCCCGCCGCCAGCCGCTCCGCGCGCTCGCGGAATTCGCGGTAGGTCCAGCGCACGTTCTGGTGCACGACCACCAGCGCGCCCTCGTCCGGAAAGCGCGTCGCCACGCCGTCCAGGTAGGCGCCGATGGTTTCGCCGATCAGCGGCACGTCGCTGGTGCCGGATACGTAGCTGGGTTGCTGCATGGCTGTCTCCTTTGCAGGGTCGGCGGGGCGCCGGGAAGCGCTATCAAGAAACGATGTGATGGCGGTGTTCTGTGATGGCGGATGTCGCAATTGTCGGCGTGGTTATTAAGGCAATACTAGCGCGCAGCAGGGCGAGCGGGAAGACGAGGGGTGATTGCCTGCGATTGCTATAGTGCAATTATTTAAGTTAGAGTTGGAGTCTGATTATTTGACTCTGACCCTTTTTCCCCTGCACTTCCGCCAGGTACGAGCATGAAACCGCTTAGCACATATGAAGTGGTTAAGCCAATTCCAGATGTGCCAAGTGGACCTTCTGCCCCTTACTTTGGTGAGCTTGGTTTAGGCAAGCAACATCAATTGCCAATGACTATCCAAGACTATTTAGATCATGGTTACATTCGATTGATTAATAGAAGTGTTCCGAAGAATCCTTGATGAGAGGTGCGAAAATGATGAATCGAAAATATATTGAATTTAATTCTTCTCAAGGCTTTCCAGCAGGAGAGCGTATTCGATATGAATGTGAAATATGTGGAGAGAATGTGGCATCAATGCCCCAGCATGCCGCAGCATGTAAGTGCCGGAACATCATCGTTGATGTTGACGCTGGGCGTGTCGCGGTTAAAGACTCATTGAAGATGAAAGTTTATGAAGTAGAGTAGATGGGGAAAATAGAGAAGATGGGAGAAAATTACGCTTGATGTAGAGGATGGATTAGGCGGCGGTTTTCCCTGCATCAGCGTTGATCCTGGCGCCTTCAAGAGTTGGGATGAGGGCATTGCGATAGTGCAGGATCAGCGAAGTCGGTTGTTTAAAAATCTGAAGGTAGCGTTGGAATTTCAGGATTTGAGACTGATTATTGAAAAAGGCGTTGGGCCTGATGATAGGTGAAGCGTTGCGGATGAGAGGCCTAAACCCGGCAGCAATCTATCTCTCATTCCTTAGTCTTTTGATGCGAGGATAAAAGGGTCAGAGTTAATAATTTGAATTAGGTCAAAACGGGCAGAACTAACACCAAGAAATGCCGCACGATCTCCGGCGTGGTGCCGGTGTACACGGTCGACGGCAACAACAACCTGCAGCAGGCGGGCCGCCGGGCGCTGGTGGAAACCATCGTCTACGACGCCGCCGGGCGCAAGCTCAGTACCACCAACGGCAACGGCGAAACCACCACCTACCGCTACGACCTGCGCGGCAACGTCACTGCCACTACCCAGCCGCTGGGCCAGCTTACCCGCGACGCCTACGATGCCCAGGGCCGCAAAGTCGCCGAAGTCGATGCCAACGGCAATGTTGCCACCTGGCGCTACGACTACTACGGCCAGCTGCAGGCGCATACCGACATTGGCGGCGCCGTCTACAGCTATGTCTACGACCATGCGCGGCAACTGCTCGGCCAGGGCAACAGCCGCGGCCAGAACCTGTCGTACCAGTACGATGCGGCCGGCCAGCAGATCCGGCTGACCGACCATGCGCTGGGCCAGACCACGGAATATGCCTACAACGGCGCCGGCCAGCATGTGCGGGAAAAGACGATCCAGAACGGCGTGACGTACCAGGACACGCACCTGGCCTACGATGCGCTGGGCCGGCTGCGGGCGGTCGACGATGGGCGGGTGGCGCTGGTCTACGACTACGATGCGCTGGGCAACCGCACCCATGAGCACACCCATGTGGAGACGGTGCAGGACGTCACGCGGGATCAGGACCTGTACTACGCCTACGATGCGATGAACCGGCAGACCGTGGTCGATGCGGTTGATGCGCAGGGCGACATCGTGCAGGGGCAGGGACATCTGATCGGCTACGATCTGACCGGCAACCGTACCAGCGACACGTCGATCGGCAACCGGATCACGGCCGGCAGCGGCAACAGCGTGCTGGCCGGCTATGTCTTCACCAGCACCGGCCAGCCGCTGCTGGACGAGTCCGACGATCCGTTCCACAGGTTTGACGAATTCGACGATTCGCAGTATCTGACGGCGCAACTGGGCAGCGCCGCCATGGTGCACGAGCAGACCACGGTCAACTGCCATGACGAAGGTGAGGAGCGCTGCCGCCGGCCGACACGATGGGTAGCAGCAAGGACTCGAACGGGAAGATCGACTCTTTCCATTTTTGATCTAATATGTCCATATGATGTACATGAACATGGAGAAAGACGATGGCAACCGCAACGGAAAGAATCGTCGTACAGGTTACCCCGACACAAAAAAAGGCGATCGCTTCGACTGCGAAGCGTCTGGGATTGAACGTCAGCGAATTGATGCGTCAGGCGGCGCAGGGCTTTCAGCCAAAATCCGACGACAACGATATTGACGCGCTGATCGAGCGGGTCAACCTGTCGACCAAGGAAGCCAACGACGCCCTGGACGACGCGATGTCGTTCGTGCAGGCCTCGAACCGGCGGATCGACGCCATGAGCAAAGCGAGCCGCTGATGGGAGTCTCGGACAAGGTGTGGGATGCGCTGACCACGGTCATCAAGATGAACGACAAGGTCGTGTCGCTGGCCGGTACGGTGAAGGAGCAGCAGCAAAGGATCGAAGGGCTCACGGAGCGCGTCATTCGCCTGGAGGCCACGCTGGAAATCCTGATGCGCGCCGCCGAGGCGAAACGGCTGCCTTGAAGGGCGAGACGAAAGTCCGGGGCGAGTGAACGATTCCGCCTTGCTTGCCGTACTCGCATGCCGGATTCGTCCGGTCGATCGCCTTCCGTTCTCCGTGTTGCGTCCACCCCCGCACCCGCTCCCCGCCTCGTATAATGCACGGCTACCCGCTCACTTGGCCGCTCTGTGCCGGCTCCTCGTGCAGCGGCCGCTGCCGGCCGGTTCCGGCATTCAGACCAGACGAGTCGCCCCATGAAGTGGATAGTGATCGGGATTTACTTCCTGTCGATCTGCGGAGTCCATCTCCGCGGCAAGGTGCGCATGCCGTTCTACCGGCAGGTGCTCGACCATTCCGCGGTGCTGGCGCCGCTGAACGTGCTGATGTACCTGTTCTCGCGCGTGCCGACCTCGGCCTACGTGTCGACCGAGCACTTCCGCGACCTGAAGACGATCGAGGACAACTGGGAAATGATCCGCGCCGAGGCGCTGGAACTGCGCACGATGGCGAAGATCAAGCGCGCGGAGAACAACGACGACGCCGGTTTCAACTCGTTCTTCAAGAACGGCTGGACCCGTTTTTACCTGAAGTGGTACGGCGCGAACCACCCGTCGGCGCAGCAGTTCTGCCCGAAGACCACCGCGCTCCTGGCGACGCTGCCGACCGTGAAGGCGGCGATGTTCGCGGAACTGAAGCCGGGCGGCACGCTGAACCCGCACCGCGATCCGTATGCCGGCTCGCTGCGCTACCACCTCGGCCTGATGACGCCGAACGACGACCGCTGCTTCATCGAGGTCGACGGCAAGCGCTACAGTTGGCGCGACGGGCAGGGCGTGGTGTTCGACGAGACCTACATCCACTGGGCGCAGAACGGCAGCGAGGCGGACCGCGTGATCCTGTTCTGCGACATCGAGCGGCCGATGCGCTACCGCTGGGCACAGGCGCTGAACCACTGGTTCGGCAAGCGGATGATGACCGCCGCCAGCTCGCCGAACGAGACTGGCGACCAGGTCGGCACCGTCAACAAGCTGTTCCGCTTCGTCTGGCTGATCGGCCAGTACCGGCGCAAGCTGAAGAACTGGAACCGCACCGTCTACAACCTGGTGCGCCTCGGCTTGCTGGCCGCGGTGATCGCGGCGTTCGTCTACCTGTAATTACCGGTAATCGTTGCCGGCCGGGTCTTTCTCCGGATTGGCCCGCGCGGCGGTGCCGGGATCGGATTGCGGTTCGGCGTCGACCGCCCGGTAGTTGAGGTAGGGGAAGTCGAGCCCGCACTGGCCGACACCGCGGTCGTCGCCGATGCAGCGCTGGAAGCCGTCGGCGAAATCCTCGCGGTCGAACTGGTAGACCATGTCCTTCACACGCACTTCGAGTGGCGACAGGCGTTCAGCTTCCATTCACGTCTCTCCTGAAATCGCCGATGCCGGCGCGAATCCGCGCAGTACCGGCCGATGATCGATTCGCGCCCGGGCATCCGGGCCTGGGTCAGTGGTGGTGCCGCCCCGATCCCGATTTCTTCCCGCCGCCCGAAATCTTGTTCTCGGTTGCCCACGCGCGGCGCTCCGCTTCCTTCTGCGGCACGCCGCGCTGCTCGTAGCTTTCCTCGATGTGTTCCGCTTGCCGCTTCTGCTTGTCGGTGTAAGCCGACTTGTCGCCTCTGGGCATGATCGCGCTCCTTCGTTGCCGATTGGCATGCGAAAGCGGCAGCAACGATCGCCGCTCCCGCTGGTTGGAGCGGCACGAGCCTGTCGAGTTTCCCGGGAAGGAGCGGCGCCGGGGAGAAAAGGGAAAATTCCAGGAAGCGCGCCGCGGGGAACGGCAACGGGCGGCGGATGCGCCGGTCAGGGTTGGGCCTTCAGCAGCACCACCACCGCGCCGGCGCCGCCGTCATTGCCACGCGCTTGGCAGAAAGCCAGCACCTCGTCCTTCTGCACCAGCCAGTTGCGCACCTTGTTCTTCAGCACCGGCTCCTTGTTGACCGAGCCGAGTCCCTTGCCGTGGATCACGCGCACGCAGCGCAGGCTGCGCCGGGACGCGTTGCGGATGAATTCCGACAGCGCCTCGCGCGCCTCGTCGCGTCGCATGCCATGCAGGTCGAGCTGGGCCTGGACGACCCACTGGCCGCGGCGCAGCTTGCGGATCACGTCTTCGCCGATGCCTTCCCGCGCATAGCTCAACGCCTCGTCGACATCGAGCAGCGTGTCGATCGTGAATTCGTCGGAGAGCGATTCCTGCAGCGCCGCCTGCTCGTCGGCAAGGTGCTGGCGCGCGATCGGCAGCGGCGGTTCCGGCCGCAGCAGCGCCTTGCCGGTGGCCGGCAGCGGATTCACCTCGCCGATGCTGCGCCGGAACAGGTCGGCCTCGCGCTGGCGCTCGACTTCCCGGCGCAGCCGTTCGGCTTCGGCCGCGCGACGCGCCTCGTCCTGCGCCTTCAACTGGTCGCGCAGGCGCTTCAGGTCGGTGAACTGCTTGATCGACGCGGGCATGGGAGGCGCCGTCCGGTGTCGAGATGGAAAAATGCGTTGCCGGCAACCGGCCGGCACGGGACTACTTCGGCAAGCCCTCGATGTAACGCTGGGCGTCGAGCGCGGCCATGCAGCCGGTGCCGGCGCTGGTGATCGCCTGCCGGTAGACGTGGTCCTGCACGTCGCCGGCGGCGAACACGCCCTCGACGCTGGTCGCCGTGGCCATGCCTTCGGTGCCGCTCTTCGTCTTGATGTAGCCGTTGTGCATCTCGAGCTGGCCTTCGAAGATGCCGGTGTTCGGCTTGTGGCCGATCGCGATGAACACGCCGTGCACCGCGACCGTCGACAGGCTGCCGTCCTGCGTGGACTTCAGCCGCAGGCCGGTCACGCCGCTGTCGTCGCCGGTGACTTCGTCGACCGTGTGGTTCCAGCGGATCTCGATCTTGCCTTCGGCGACCTTGGCCATCAGTCGGTCGACCAGGATCGGCTCGGCGCGGAACTTGTCGCGGCGATGGACGAGGGTGACTTTCGTGGCGATGTTGGACAGGTACAGCGCTTCCTCGACCGCGGTGTTGCCGCCGCCGACCACCGCCACGTCCTGGCCCTTGTAGAAGAAGCCGTCGCAGGTCGCGCAGGCCGAGACGCCGCGGCCCATGAACAGTTCTTCCGACGGCAGGCCGAGGTATTGCGCCGAGGCGCCGGTGGCGACGATCAGCGCGTCGCAGGTGTACTCGCCGGCGTCGCCCACCAGGCGGATCGGCGTCTCGTTCAGGAAAGTCGTGTGGATATGGTCGAACACGATCTCGGTGTTGAAGCGTTCCGCGTGCTGCAGCAGCCGCTGCATCAGCTCCGGACCCTGCACGCCCGTCGGGTCGCCGGGCCAGTTCTCGACGTCGGTGGTGGTCATCAGCTGGCCGCCCTGCTCGATGCCGGTCACCAGCACCGGATTCAGGTTGGCGCGCGCGGCGTAGACGGCGGCGCTGTAGCCGGCCGGGCCGGAACCGAGGATCAGGACTTGGGCGTGCTTGGCGGGGGAAGTGGGCATGATCGGAGCGGGTCGGATGGGATCGGGAAACCCTCGCGGGATTGCGTAGCAGATGGGGGCGCGATCGATTGCGGCAAGGCACGAATTCTCCGCAGTCGCAGGGCAAAACTGGTTAAGATTATAGACGAAGCCGTTCCGCCCGCTGCGGCGCGGCAAGCCGATTCACGCCGTTGCCGTCGCCGTAACGTCATGACAACGCCGCGTCGCGAACGACCATCCCCGAAATGACAAGAACGACCCAAGCCTATACCCGCAACACCGCTCCCGACCCGCAGCCGCTGCCGAACCGCCTCGCCCGCCTGGTGGTCGAGGCGCGCTGGTTCCTGCTGGCCGGCGCGACGCTGTACCTGATCCTGATCTTTCTGTCCTATTCGACCCTCGATCCCGGCTGGTCGCACGCGAACGTGGTGCCGCGGCTACACAACTGGGGCGGCCGGGTCGGCGCGTGGCTGGCCGACCTGCTGCTCTACATCTTCGGCTTCTCGGCATGGTGGTGGTGCGTGGCGATGGTGTTTGCGCTCTGGCGCGGCTACCGGCAATTGTCGAACCGCTTCCTGCATCCGAAGGAGACCGAGGCACCGCACCGTCACGAGGGCGCGATCCGCGGTGCCGGCTTCGCGCTGCTGCTGGTCGGCAGCCTCGGCCTCGAATACGTGCGGATGTATTCGCTGAAGGCGCAACTGCCGCGCGCGCCGGGCGGCGTGCTGGGCGAGCTGATCGGCGGCGCGGCGCAGAACGCGCTCGGCTTCACCGGCTCGACGCTCCTGCTGCTGCTGCTGTTCGGCCTCGGCTTCAGCCTGTTTTTCCACGTCTCGTGGCTGGCGGTGGCCGAATCGATCGGCGGCGCGCTCGAGCGCGGCGTGCTCGCGGTGATCCATCTGCGCGACGCCCGCCAAGACCGCAAGGTCGGCCAGGAAGCGGCGGTCAAGCGCGAAACCGTGGTGGTGCAGGAACGCGCGAAGACGATCGAGGCGCCGCCGGTGCGGATCGAGCCGCAGGTGGTGACGGTGCCGCGCTCCGAGCGGGTGGAAAAGGAAAAGCAGGTGTCGCTGTTCACCGACCTGCCCGACACCAACCTGCCGCCGCTGTCGCTGCTGGACGAGCCGCCGGCGACGCAGGAAACCGTCAGCGTCGAGACGCTGGAATTCACCAGCCGGCTGATCGAGAAGAAGCTGTCCGACTTCGGCATCGAGGTGAAAGTGGTCGCCGCCTACCCGGGCCCGGTGATCACCCGCTACGAGATCGAGCCGGCGACCGGCGTGAAGGGCAGCCAGATCGTCGGCCTCGCGCGCGACCTCGCGCGCTCGCTGTCGCTGACCTCGATCCGCGTGGTCGAAACCATTCCCGGCAAGAACTACATGGGCCTGGAGCTGCCGAACCCGAAGCGGCAGATCGTGCGCCTGACCGAGATTCTCGGCTCCAAGGTCTACAACGACAGTCAGTCGAGCCTGACCGTCGCGCTCGGTAAGGACATCGCCGGCCATCCGGTGGTGGCGGACCTGGCGAAGATGCCGCACCTGCTGGTCGCCGGCACCACCGGCTCGGGCAAGTCGGTCGGCATCAATGCGACCATCCTGTCGCTGCTCTACAAGTCCGACCCGAACGCGGTGCGGCTGATCCTGATCGACCCGAAGATGCTGGAGATGTCGATCTACGAAGGCATTCCGCACCTGCTGGCGCCGGTGGTGACCGACATGCGGCAGGCCGGCCACGCGCTGAACTGGGCGGTGGCCGAGATGGAGCGGCGCTACAAGCTGATGTCCAAGCTCGGCGTGCGCAACCTCGGCGGCTATAACCAGAAGATCGCCGACGCCGAGAAGAACGAGCAGAAGATCCCGAACCCGTTCAGCCTGACGCCGGAAGAGCCCGAGCCGCTGGAAAAGCTGCCGACCATCGTGATCATCATCGACGAGCTGGCCGACCTGATGATGGTGGTCGGCAAGAAGGTCGAGGAACTGATCGCGCGGATCGCGCAGAAGGCGCGCGCGGCCGGCATCCACCTGATCCTCGCGACGCAACGGCCGTCGGTGGACGTGATCACCGGCCTGATCAAGGCCAACGTGCCGACCCGCATCGCGTTCCAGGTCAGCAGCAAGATCGACTCGCGCACCATCCTCGACCAGATGGGCGCCGAAACCCTGCTCGGCATGGGCGACATGCTCTACATGCCGCCGGGCACCGGACTGCCGGTGCGGGTGCACGGCGCGTTCGTGTCCGACGACGAGGTGCATCGCGTGGTCGACCATCTGAAAGAACAGGGCGAGCCGAACTACATCGAGGGCATCCTCGAAGGCGGCACGATGGAAGAGGGCGGCGCGCCGGGCGAGCCGGGCGCCGCCTCGGGCGAAGCCGATCCGATGTACGACCAGGCGGTCGCGGTCGTGCTGAAGAACCGCCGCGCGTCGATCTCGCTGGTGCAGCGGCACCTGCGCATCGGCTACAACCGCGCTGCGCGCCTGCTGGAACAGATGGAACAGAGCGGGCTGGTGTCGGCGATGCAGTCGAACGGCAACCGCGACATCCTGGTCCCTTCGGGCAATGCCGAATGAATCGAATGAACCGAATGAGCCGAACGAAACGCATGACGAAAGACGACACCTTGAACCGCACCGCACACCCGGCGCGCGGCGGCAGCCGGCGGCCGTTTTCCCTGATCGCCGGCATCGCCTGCGCCGCGGCGCTGCTTCCCGGGCTGGCTGCGGCCTCGGCGCTGGACCAGTTCAAGTCCTTCGTCGCGCAGACCCATTCCGCGCGCGGCACCTTCGTGCAGCGGCTGCTGAAGAACGACGGCGGGCCGAAGACCGCGTCCGAATCCTCCGGCACGTTCAGCTTCGCGCGGCCCGGCAAGTTCATCTGGAAATACGAGAAGCCGTACCAGCAGTTGCTGCAGGCCGACGGCGAAAAACTCTACATCTACGACCCCGACCTGAATCAGGTCACGATCCGCAAGCTGGGCGACGCGCTCGGCTCGTCGCCGGCGGCGATCCTGTTCGGCAGCAACGACCTCGACAAGAATTTCACGCTGAAGGAAAGCGGCGCGCACGACGGCATGGAGTGGTTCGAAGCGGTGCCGAAGTCGAAGGACACCACCTTCGACCGGATTTCGATCGGCATGCGCGACGGTCTGCCGGCCGCGATGGAACTGCGCGACACGTTCGGACAGGTGTCGCTGCTGACCTTCCCGCAGTTCGAGAAGAATCCCGCGTTGCCGGCCGAGCAGTTCCGCTTCACGGTGCCCAAGGGCGCCGACGTGCTTCAGCCCTGACGGCCCCTCGGTTTTTCCATGCCGGCCGCCCATCCCGTTTCCGTCCCGCTCGCCGAGCGGATGCGTCCGCGCACGCTGGACGAGGTGATCGGCCAGGCGCACCTGCTCGGTCCCGGCAAGCCGCTGCGCGTCGCGTTCGAGTCGGGCGAGCCGCATTCGATGATCCTGTGGGGCCCGCCCGGCGTCGGCAAGACCACGCTGGCGCGGCTGATGGCCGACGGCTTCGGCGCCGAGTTCATCGCGCTGTCGGCGGTGCTGTCCGGCGTGAAGGACATTCGCGAGGCGGTCGAGCGCGCGCAAGTGCTGCGCGCCAACGGCCGCCGCACCATCCTTTTCGTCGACGAGGTGCACCGCTTCAACAAGAGCCAGCAGGATGCGTTCCTGCCGCACGTCGAGAGCGGGCTGTTCACCTTCATCGGCGCGACCACCGAGAACCCGTCCTTCGAAGTCAATTCGGCGCTGCTGTCGCGCGCGGCGGTGTACGTGCTGAAGCCGCTGTCGGACGACGATCTCGGGACGATGATCGACCGCGCCTGCGCGGCCGAACTCGGCGGCCTGGCGTTCGCGCCGGACGCGAAGGCGATGCTGATCGCCAGCGCCGACGGCGACGGCCGCAAGCTGCTGAACAACCTGGAAATCGTCGCCCGCGCCGCGCTGGCGAAAAAGCAGGCCGAGGTCGACGTCGCGCTGCTCGGCGAGTGCCTGGGCGACGCGCTGCGCCGCTTCGACAAGGGCGGCGACGCGTTCTATGACCAGATCTCGGCGCTGCACAAGTCGGTGCGCGGCTCGAACCCGGACGCCGCGCTCTACTGGCTGGTGCGCATGCTCGACGGCGGCGCCGATCCGCGCTACCTCGCGCGGCGCATCATGCGGATGGCGAGTGAAGACATCGGCCTGGCCGATCCGCGCGCGCTGCGGCTGGCGCTGGACGCGGCCGTGGTCTACGAGCGGCTCGGTTCGCCGGAAGGCGAACTGGCGCTGGCCGAGGCGACGATCTACCTCGCCTGCGCTGCCAAGTCGAACGCGGTCTACAACGCCTACAACGCCGCCCGCGCCTTCGTCGCCAAGGACCGCTCGCGCCCGGTGCCCGAGCACTTGCGCAATGCGCCGACCAAGCTGATGAAGCAGCTCGGCTACGGCAAGCTATACCGCTACGCGCACGACGAGCCGGACGCCTACGCCGCCGGCGAAACCTACCTGCCGGAAGGCATGCCCGAGCCCGGCTGGTACCGGCCGACGCCGCGCGGCATGGAAGGCAAGATCCGCGAGAAGCTCGACTGGCTGCGGGCGCTCGACAAGGCGGCCGGGACCGGCAGCAAAGACGGGAAATAGGGGCGCCGCCGGAGGCGCCGCACATTTGTCCGGCTCCCGCTATCATGCCGATCGGACATCATTCCGATGGCCTGCGCATTCCGCGCAATCCGATCCCAGAGGAGACGACGATGACAATCAAGAAGATGCTGCAGGCGGCGGCAGCGGTGCTGCTGTCCTGCGCCGCGTTGGCCGCGCAAGCGGAAGACGGCAAGGTGACGATCCAGTGGCTGGGGCAGGCGACGATGAAAATCACCACGCCGGGCGGCAAGGTGATCGTGATCGACCCGTGGCTGACCAGCAATCCGAAGACCCCGGCCGAGTACAAGAAGCTGGAGGCGCTCGGCAAGGTCGACCTGATCCTCGTCACGCACGGCCACTTCGACCATTGGGCCGACGCGCCAGCGCTCGCCAAGCTGAACAATGCGCCGGTCTACGGCCCCGCCGGCCTGATGCAGACCGCCGCCACGCTCGGTATCCTGCCGAAGTCTCAGGCGGTGCGCTTCGGCAAGGGCGGCACCGTCACGCCGCTCGGTCCGGACATCAAGATCACCGCGACCCACGCGGAGCACAGTTCGGAACTCGCGTACAAGAATCCGGAAACCGGCAAGGAAGAAGTGCACGTCGGCGGCGAGCCGGTCGGCTACATCATCCAGCTGGAGAACGGCTTCAAGATCTACCACATGGGCGACACCGGCGTGTTCGGCGACATGAAATGGATCGCCGACTACTACAAGCCGGACC
>JBQCGO010000335.1:0-7667 GCA_051955575.1 Burkholderiaceae bacterium | reverse complement strand
GGCGGATTGCCGCTCAATCCGCGCGGCGAGTGGTACACCAAAGACACCATTGCCCAGCAACTGACGATGCGGGCGTTCATGGAGGAACTGCGGGGAAGCGGCGTCGACACCGGCGGCCCGGCCGCGTTCAGCCACGCCGACCGCCGGAACTTCGCCAATGCGCTTGACCGCGAGCTGGCGCGGAACAGGAATCGCACGGGGCCGCGCTGAACGGAGAGTCGGGCCGGCGGCCCTCGTGGTCCGCTTCGCGATTCGTTGCCACTCGCGCGCCTCGCGTTCGCTTCCGCGTCTAGCGCCCGACCAGCAACCGGACGTGCCGCTCCAGGTCCTTTCCCTTCTTCGTGCCGGCGTAGTCGCGCGCGTGTTTCCAGAAGGCGCTCGCGGCCGGAGAGAGCCGGCGCTCGCTCAGACAGGCCAAGCCGACCCGGCGCTTCGATGTCGGCTCGATCCTGCGGTAGACGAGTCCGCCGTAGTCCGCCGGCAGCACGAGCGACGCCAGGATCGAGATTCCTTGCCCCCGCTTCACGAACTCCAGGATCGACAGGATCTGCGTCAGGTCGTGGGCCACGTTCGGCTTGACGCCCGCTTCGGAAAACATGCGCATGATCACCGGCGCCGAGCCGGCATGCGTCATGATCAGCGGGTACTCCGCCAGCACCTTCGCGGGGACCGTCCGCAGTTTCGCCAGCGGATGGCCTTCCGGCAGCACCGCCAGCAGCTCGTCGGTGGCCAGCATCTGGACGTCGAAGTCGGGTTTCGGCAAGGCGACGATGCCGAGTTCGATGCGCCGCTCCGCCAGGTCGCGCTCGATCTCGAGGTCCGATCTCTCGTTGACGAAGATCTCAAGTCCCGGATATTTCTTCCGGAACGTTTCCAGGATCGGCGGCAGCACATTCAACGACGAGCTCGCGCCGTGCGAGCCGATCTTCAACAGCCCGCTCTGCAAGCCTCCGCTGGCCCGGGCAGTCGCCCGCACCAGCTGCAGCGAGGCAAACACATCCCGCACATGGGGAAGGATCTGCGCGCCGGCATGGGTCAGGTTCACGCCCGGAGAATGGCGGTCGATCAACTGCGCGCCCAACGCGTCCTCGAGTCCCTTCAGCGCGTGGCTGGTCGCCGAAGGGGTCATCCCGAGACGGGCGCCGGCGCTCGCGATCCCTTCCGAGGAGGCCAGCGCCAGCAGCAACTCGAGTTGCCGCAGGCTGGGTCCTTTTTCCTGCAGTTCGTCCATCGGCGGCTCGCTTCCCTGTGCAGGCTGAGGTTGAGAAAAAACTCAATTGAACGTGAGGAACATGAATTCTAAAATGAGCGCTGCCAGTCAGGAACCGAGGAAATGCGATCGTGGCTGCGACAGCGGAAACGGGTGCGCTCGCCGGTATCGAGGTGCTGGACCTTTCCTGCATCCTCGCTGGCAGCGGATGAGAGCGCGGATTACCCGCAAACCGAGGTGGAGCAGTGCTGTTTCCATGATGGGATTCCCATGACAAATCGCTGGTACTTCGGATGGAACATCGTCGCCGTCGCGGCTTTCCTGACCCTGCTGTCGTCGGGGATGCGCCTGAGCTTCGGGCCCTTTTTCCTTCCCATGGCGCACGACCTGGGGTTTTCGCGCAGCGTCCTGGCCGGCATCGTCGCGGTGGGCATGCTGGCGTACGGCCTGGCCATGCCCCTCGCGGGCATCCTGATCGCGCGGTTCGGCACATCGCGGGTGCTTCTGCTCGGCAATGCCCTGGTGATCGCCGCCACGGTGTGTACCGTCACCGCCAGCAGTCCTGCTTCCTTCCTGCTCGCGTTCGGCCTGCTGCTGTCGGTGGGTCTGGCCTTCACCAGCCCCGTCGCGCTCACGCCCGTGATCAGCAACTGGTTCACGCGCCGCCGCGGCATGGCCCTGTTCTTCCTGTCGACCGGCGCGATGGCCGGGATGGCGGTGATGACGCCGGTTCTCGGCGCCGCGATCGCGCATGTCGGCTGGCGCGCGGCGCTGATCGGCTATGCCGTGGCGTTCACGATCTTCACGTTGCCGGCCGCGCTGTTCGTGGTGCGCGACGACGCGCCCGAGCACACCGACCTCGCACCCGAGGAGCGTGCCGCGGCGCGTTCCCGCTCGTCGGCGCGCCCGCAAAGCCTGACCCTGCGCGACGTCGTGCGTACCGCGCCGTTCTGGAAAATCTTCTTCGGCCTGTTCGCCTGCGGGTTCAGCATGAACCTGCTCGGCACCCACGGCATGCCGATGCTGATGGACCACGGGTTCGACGCCTTCACCAGTTCGATGGGCATCGGCGTGATCGGATTCGTCGCGATCGGCGGGACCATCCTGCTCGGGCGCTTCGCGGACCGGCTGCCGCGGCGGCATATCCTGGCAACCATCTATTTCGTGCGCGGCCTCGGATTTTTCGCCTTGGTGATGGTGGGAACGCACTGGGAGCTTTATCTCACGTCGACGATCGGCGGCCTCGTGTGGGCGGGCAGCATCGCGCTGTCTTCCGCAATCCTCGCGGACGTGTACGGCGTCCGGCTGGTCGGTGTGCTGTACGGCATCGCCTACGTCGGCCATCAGATCGGCGGCATGATCAGTTCCTGGCTCGGCGGGTGGGCTTACGAGCACTACGGCACGCACTGGATCGCGTTCGGCGCCGCCGGATCGTTGCTGATCGCCGGCGGCCTCATTTCCTTGCAACTGCCGCGCAAGGGTTTCAGCCTCATGCCGTCATCGGTCGCGGCGTAAGGCGCTCCGCGCGTCCGGGATCTTCCGCCGCATGACGGCTGCTTCGTCGTCACCGGCCCGCAATTCGATACCGATTTATGATGGGTCGCCCCGGTGGCGAACCATTCAAACGATTTGCGGTGCCTGATGCATGCGCAACCGAATGTGCAACCGGCGCCATCCCCAATTCTTTCGGAGGAATCATGCAGAAGCAAGCAATCGATTCGATCGTCGACATGTTCTCGACCCGCCTGGACACCCTCGACCACCTGCTGCAAGTCGCGCAAGAGCGGTTCAGCGAAGAAGAGGTTTTTCAAAAGCGGATTGCTCCCGACATGCTGCCATTCGGCACCCAGATCGCATTCACCTGCAACCAGCCGCGCGCGTTCGGGCTGTGGTGCACCGGCCGGCCGGTGGAGAACCTGAACCCGGAGGTGACGTCGTATGCGCTCGCCGGGGACCATGTCAAGCAGACCAAGACTCTGCTCGGCACCATCGACGTCGGCGATGTCAAGCTGGACGAGATCAAGCGCATCGAACTCGGCCCCGGCCTGTATGCGGAACTGCCCGGGCATGCGTACGTGCGGGATTTCCTCGTCCCCAACTTCTACTTTCATCTGACGACGGCCTACGACATCCTCAGGATGACGGGCGCGCCGATCGGCAAGCGCGATTTCATGGGCCATCTGCTGCCGCACGTCAGGCAGAGCGGCAGCGCCTGACCGGGCATTCCGGTCGAGACCGTCCGCAGGCTGGCGGGCTCCCGACGTCGAGCGGCGGCCTTTGCCTGCGTCAGTTTCCGTCGCTTCGATGCGGGCGGTCGTGCAGCCCGTGATCTCCGGTCATCGGCGGCAATGACCGCTCTTGGCTTGATCCGGGAGACGTTGCAGCCGGTACATCAGTGTTCCCAGCAGCGCGACTGCTCCGACCCAGTCTGTGCGGGCGGTACGCATGTCGGTAAATCCGATCCGCACCGACTTCCCTTGACGCGAATTGCCCGGACAGCCGACGCTGCCGTCAGGGCGACCTTCTTTGCGAGGCACCATGCTCCAGTCCCGAACCCGTCGTGTATTCCTGCTGTCCGCTGCCGCCGTTCCTGTGGCGCAGATCCTCTCCGGCTGTGCAAGCGAGGCGGCGCGCATGCCATCGGCGGAAGCCGATTTTGCCGCGCTCGAAAGGGTATCGGGCGGCCGCCTCGGTGTCGATGCGTACGACACCGCCGACGGCATGCGGATCGGTTACCGCGCGGGCGAACGGTTTCCGGTCTGCAGTACGTTCAAGATCATGCTGGCCGGCGCCGTCCTCGCGCAGAGCGAGCGGGACGAGACATTGCTGGAGCGCCGCGTCACGTATGGGCAGAGCGAGGTCGTGAGTTACTCGCCGGTGAGCGGCAAACATGTGGCCGACGGCATGACGGTCAGGGAACTCTGCGATGCGGCGGTCCGGTATAGCGACAACACCGCGGCCAATCTGCTCATCAGACTGCTCGGAGGGCCGGCGGCCGTCACGTCGTTCGCCCGATCGATCGGCGACAACGAGTTTCGCCTCGACCGCTACGAGACCGAGCTGAACACCGCCATACCCGGCGATTCGCGGGACACGTCGACGCCGGCCGCAATGGGCCGGAGCCTGCGCGCGCTCGTGCTCGGCGATGCCCTGCCGCCGTCTCGGCGCAAGCTGCTGGAGAACTGGCTGCGCAACAGCACGACCGGCGCGCATCGCATTCGCGCCGGCATTCCCGGCGACTGGCAAGCGGGCGACAAGACGGGCTCCGGCGACTACGGCACTACGAACGATGCTGCATTGCTCTGGCCGCCGGGACGGGCGCCGATCAGCCTGGTCGTGTACTACACGCAAGACGAGGCGGCTGCGAAGTGGAAGGATGACGTCATCGTCTCGGCCGCACGCATTGCGGTGAACGCCTGGCCCTGACTGCGTCATCTGCCGCGGGAAATGGAGGCGGCGGATGGCATCGCGCGGCAATGGCATGAACGACCGCTCAATACGCCTGCCGCGTCGGCCGGAACAGGATTTCGTTGACGTCCACCTCGTCCGGCTGGCCGATCGCGAACGCCACCGCGCGGGCGAACGAATCAGCCGGGATCGCGACCTCCCGGTACAACTGGCTGATACGCCCGGCGACTGCCGGGTCGGTCACGCTGTCGGGCAGCTCGGTGGCGACCGCACCCGGCGAGATGACGGTGGTGCGGATGTCGTAGGGCTTTACTTCCTGGCGCAGCCCTTCGGAAAGAGCCAGCACCGCATGCTTGGTCGCGGCGTACACCGCGCTGCCGGGGCCGACCTTGTGGCCGGCGACCGACGAGACGTTGACGATGTGCCCGGCCTTGCGCTCCTTCATGTACGGCAGCACTGCGGCGATGCCGTACAGCACGCCCTTGAGGTTCACGTCGATCATCCGGTCCCACTCGTCGACCTTGAGGTTTTCGAGCAGCGATTGCGGCATGACGCCGGCGTTGTTGAGCATGACGTCGATGCGGCCGAACGCCTGCACCGCGGCATCCGCCAGTCGCCGCACCTGCGCCCGGTCGGTGACGTCGGTCCCCAGAGCGATCGCCTTGCCGCCTCGGCTCGTCAGCTCGCCTGCCAGCGCCTCGATGCGTTCGATGCGGCGGGCGCCGAGCACGACGACCGCGCCCTGTTCGGACAGATGCCGCGCGGTCGCCTCGCCCAGACCGCTGCTGGCGCCGGTGATGACGACGACTTTTCCTTCGATGCGGTTGTTCATTCGATGCCTCCAGGGTAATGGCCGCACCGCGGCCCGTGCGGTTAAAACGGTTCGTATCCCGGCTTTCGGTAAAGCCTGCCCCGCTTGGCTTCGATGTCGGGAAGCCAGGTATCGTTCTTCCGGCCCTGTGGACGTTTTCGAACGCGACGGGCTGGCACGGCGGCAAGGCGCTGCCCTGGCCGTGCGGGTCGGTCAGGCCGGCGCTTCACGATGACGCGAGGCATGGCATTCCCCATCGGAGCGGCGGGAACCATCTCCCGCGCGGCCGGCTCTTACCGGCGTCGCCATGCCGCATCATCCTGCGCGACGGACCAGGCCGCACACTCCATCCAGACCCGACACGTCCGATGCCGGAAAGCGACCCCGTTCCCCTGCTGCAACGAGACACCCCCGTGCGCGTCGCGGTATTCCGCGCGCTGCAGCTCGGCGACATGCTGTGCGCGGTGCCGGCGCTGCGCGCGCTACGGGCGCGGCTGCCCGACGCGCGGATCACGCTGATCGGCCTGCCGTGGGCGACGCAGTTCGTCGAGCGCTTTTCCGGCTACCTCGACGATTTCGTCGCGTTTCCCGGCCATCCCGATTTTCCCGAGCAGCCGTTCGACGCTGTGCGCCTGCCCGCTTTCGAGCGCGAGATGCGCGCGCGCGGTTTCGACCTGGCGGTCCAGATGCACGGCAGCGGCCGCATCAGCAACGGCGTGGTCGCGGGATTCGGCGCGCGCGTCGCCGCCGGCTGCAGCGACGATCCGCTTGCCGGTCCATGCTGCTTCATGCCGTGGCCGGAAACCGGGCCCGAACCGCTGCGGCTGCTCGCGCTGACGACCTTCCTCGGCGCGCCGTCGGCCGGCACTCATCTCGAATTCCCGGTCACGCCCGAGGACGAGCGCGAACTGGCCGACAGCGGCCTCGCCGCCGCGCTGATTCCCGGCCGCTACCTGTGCGTGCATCCGGGCGCGCGCTTTCTCGACAAATGCTGGCCGGCGCAACGCTTCGCCGAGATCGCCGATGCGCTGGCCGACGCGTTCGGCCTGACGGTGGTGCTGACCGGCTCGGGCAAGGAGCGCGGCCTCGCCGAGGCGGTGGCGAACGCGATGCGGCATCCGGCGGTCAACGCCGCCGCGCCGATCTCGATCGGTGCGATGGCTGCGCTGATGCGCGACGCGCGGCTGCTGGTCTGCAACGACACCGGCGTATCGCACATCGCCGCCGGGCTGCGGCTGCCGAGCGTGGTGATCTTCAGCAAGGCCGACATCGCGCGCTGGTCGCCGCTCGACACCGCGCGCCACCGCTGCATCTGGGACCCGTCGGCCGAGCACGCGGCGACCGTGCTGCGCGAAGCCGGGGCGCTGCTCGCACAGCCGGCGGCGGCCTGAGCAGCATTTCGATTCTCGTAATTGACTTAATTCGACTAGACGCCTTCGATTTCGATCTGCTCGGCGTGTTGAGCCATGACGCTATTTGATTGCCGCGAAGGTACTCTTATTGGTGCGCCGCCATGGAACGCGCAAGGCTGCGCCAGATGTTCGTTTTGCCACTGCAAGAATATCTGGCCACCAAACTACGAGTTGAGCCGCCTGCTTCCAGTAAGGCGTGCTCCATTGGGGGTCGAGAACGAAGACAGTTAGTCCTTGGCTTCGTATAAGTTGGCGTTCTGCTGATGACTTCTTAAAGCGATCGATAGAAATGACAGTCCATCCACCTTCTTCTACTAAGGTGTTCAGCCAAACGGAATCAGGGGTGCTGGGCGAGAATTTTTGCCGGAGATGTACGACCTCTTTTACTTCCGGCTCTGTTCCGGACAACTCTGCCATACCCCTTGCAAGAGCAGGAGGGAGATTGTTGTCAAAAAGGAATTTCAAGCTGCGTCACGAAGTTTTTCTTCAAATCGAACCGCTGCAGCTACTTGCTTGACAGGGATTTCGAAGAGCCTTGCAGTGGCTGCGCGATCTTTTTCTTCGGCCAGATAAGTCGCGTAAATAGAAGAAGTTGGAATTCCAAATTCTTCGACTACTGGATGGCCAAATTGCCTTTCCGGATCGATGACAATAGCCTTGCTTCTTTGCTCAGGATACCAGCGGCACGCGTAGCCATTGTCGTACTCGATTCCGGCGTACAACGAGTTTTTAATAATTTCTTTGAATGCGTACTGACGTGTCCGAAGATTGAGAATGGCCGCGTCATCTTCAGTGCTCGACTTAATGGCGTCGCAAAAAATCGTTT
>JBQCGO010000334.1:0-3441 GCA_051955575.1 Burkholderiaceae bacterium | reverse complement strand
CCAGCAATTCGTGCAGGACGGGCATCTTGGCCTCCAGTTCGGACGAAGCGAAGGTCTCGACGATCCGACCGTGCTCCATCACGTAGAACCGGTCCGCCAACGGCGCGGCGAACCGGAAATTCTGCTCGACCATCACGATCGTGTAGCCCTTGGCCTTCAGCGCAGTGATCATCCGCGCCAGCGCCTGCACGATCACCGGCGCGAGACCTTCGGAGATCTCGTCGAGCAGCAGCAGATTCGCGCCGGTGCGCAGGATGCGCGCGACCGCCAGCATCTGCTGCTCGCCGCCGGACAGCCGCGTGCCCTGGCTGTGGCGACGCTCCTCCAGGTTCGGGAACATCTCGTAGATTTCGGCGACCGACATGCCGCGGCCGGCGACCACCGGCGGCGGCAGCAGCAGGTTTTCCTCGGTCGACAGCGAGGAGAAGATACCGCGCTCCTCGGGGCAGTAGCCGACGCCGAGATGCGCGATGCGGTGCGTCGGCAGATCGATCGATTCGACGCCGCCGATGCGGATCGAGCCGCGCCGCGCGCCGGTCAGGCCCATGATCGCGCGCAGCGTGGTGGTTCGGCCGGCGCCGTTGCGGCCGAGCAGCGTGACCACTTCGCCCTGGCGCACCGTCAGGTTCACGTCGTGCAGGATGTGCGATTCGCCGTACCAGGCCTGCAGGTTGGCGATGTCGAGCGCGGGTTGCGTACCGGTCGCCGGACCGGCGGCCGCGTCGCGTTCGAGCGTGGCGGTCGTCATCAATGCGCTCCTTCCAGCACCGTCGCCTCGGTGCCCATGTAGGCTTCCATCACCTGCGGATCGCGCGAGACCTGCTCGTACGGGCCTTCGGCCAGCACGCTGCCGCGCTGCAGGACGGTGATCTTGTCGCTGATGCCGGACACCACGTTCATGTTGTGCTCGACCATCAGGATGGTGCGGCCCTTCGAGACCTTCTTGATCAGCGCGGTCACGCGGTCCACGTCCTCGTGGCCCATGCCCTGCGTCGGTTCGTCGAGCAGCATCAGCTCGGGTTCCATCGCCAGCGTGGTCGCGATCTCGAGCGCGCGCTTGCGGCCGTAAGGCAGGTCGATCGTCGGCGTGCCGGCGAAGCTGCCGAGATCGACTTCTTCCAGCAGCGCCAGCGCGCGGTCGTTCAGGCGGTTCAGCGAGCCGCCGCTGCGCCAGAAATGATAGGAGGTGCCGAGGCCGCGTTGCAGGCCGATGCGCACGTTCTCCAGCACCGTCATGTGCGGGAATACCGCCGAGATCTGGAACGAGCGGATGATGCCCATGCGCGCGATCTGGGCCGGCGCGGCGCGCGTGATGTCACGGCCGGTGAACAGGATCTGTCCCGAGCTCGGGACCAGAAACTTGGTGAGCAGGTTGAAGCAGGTCGTCTTGCCAGCGCCGTTCGGCCCGATCAGCGCGTGGATGTGCCCGCGCTGCACCTGCAGGTTGACGTTGTCGACCGCGACGAAACCCTTGAATTGCCGGGTCAGGTTCTTTGTCTCCAGGATGACGTCCGCCATCGTGTCTCCTCTTGTCCGGTTCGCTGCCTCTTTCATCCCTGCGATGGGGGCGGCTCTCGTTCGCGGCAATCAGTTGCCTTGTTTGGTTGCCTTATTTTTATGCTGCCTTGTATCGTCGGGCGATACTAGCAGCTAACTCTTGTCATGTGCACCAAATCCATACCGTAGAAATACGATGACCGAAATCGGTCAAGCCCACTCACGCTTACTCACGCTTCCGCGTCCTCCATGGTCGCGGTCGACGCGCGCGCCGGCGCATCGGCGCGGCTGCGAATCAGCATTGCCGCCTTCTCCGCGATCATGATCGTCGGCGAGTTGGTGTTGCCCGACGTGATGGTCGGCATTACCGACGCGTCGACCACGCGCAATCCCGTGACGCCCCTGACGCGCAGCCGGCTGTCGACCACCGCCATCGGATCGCCGTCGCGGCCCATGCGGCAGGTGCCGACCGGATGGAAGATGGTGGTGCCGATGTCGCCCGCGGCCTTGACCAATTGCTCCTCGGTGCGGCATTCCGGTCCCGGCGCGAATTCCTGCGGCGCGTACTTCGCCAGCGCGGGCGCCGCGGCGATGCGGCGCGTCAGCCGCAGCGAGTCGGCGGCGACCTTGCGGTCTTCCTCGGTGCTCAGATAGTTCGCCAGGATCTTCGGCGCGACGAACTCGTCGGCCGACGCGATGCGCACGTGGCCGCGCGCGGTCGGCCGCAGGTTGCACACGCTGGCGGTGAATGCCGGGAACGGATGCAGCGGGTCGCCGAATTTTTCCAGCGACAGCGGCTGCACGTGGTATTCGAGGTTGGCGCCGGCCTGCGACGGATCGGACTTCGCGAACACGCCCAGCTGCGACGGCGCCATCGACATCGGTCCGCTCTGGAACATCGCGTACTGCATGCCGATCTTCATCTTGCCGAACCAGTTGCCGGCCATCGTGTTCAGGCTCTTCGCGCCGCGGATCTTGAACGCCATGCGGATCTGCAGATGATCCTGCAGGTTCTCGCCGACGCCCTGTGCGTCGAGCGCGACGCCGATGCCGTGCCGCTGCAGCAGCGCGCCCGGCCCGATGCCCGAGAGCTGCAGGATCTGCGGGCTGCCGATCGCGCCGGCCGACAGGATGGTCTCGCGCGCCGCGTCGGCGGTCCATGCGGTGCCGCCGCCGGTGAACTCGACGCCGGTGCAGGTCAGGTCGCCGCCGCGCCGCTCAAGCTTCAGCCGCTTGACGTGGCAGCCGGTCATGATGGTCAGGTTGGGCCGCTTTGACGCCGGCCGCAGGAACGCCTTCGCGGTGTTCCAGCGGATGCCGCGCCGCTGGTTCACCTCGAAATAGCTGGAGCCTTCGTTGTCGCCGCGGTTGAAATCCTCGACCTTCGGGATGCCGGTCTCGGCTGCCGCTTCGCGGAACGCGTCGAGTATTTCCCAGGACAGCCGCTGCTTCTCGACGCGCCACTCGCCGCCGGCGCCGTGGTAGGCATTCGCGCCACGCCAGTGGTCCTCGCTCTGGCGGAACAGCGGCAGCACCTGCTCCCAGCACCAGCTGTCGTCGCCGGTGATCTTCGCCCAGCTGTCGTAGTCGCGCGCCTGGCCGCGCATGTAGATCATGCCGTTGATCGACGACGAGCCGCCCAGTACCTTGCCGCGCGGGTAGATCAGCGAGCGGCCGTTCAGGCCCGGGTCCGCTTCGGTGCGGAACAGCCAGTCGGTGCGCGGATTGTTGATGCAGTAGAGGTAGCCGACCGGGATGTGGATCCACAGGTAGTCGTCCTTCGCACCGGCTTCGATCAGGAGCACCTTTGCGTCCGCGTCCTGCGTCAGCCGGTTCGCCAGCACGCAGCCGGCCGAGCCGGCGCCGATGACGATGTAGTCGTATTTGCCTGCGGATTGCATCGTGTCCGTCGCTAGCGAATGGTGCGGGATTCGAAGCGCCGCG
>JBQCGO010000333.1:0-4043 GCA_051955575.1 Burkholderiaceae bacterium | reverse complement strand
CGTTCTGGGACTGGGTCGGCGGCCGCTATTCGGTCTGGTCGGCGATCGGCCTGTCGCTGATGGTGGCGATTGGCGCCGAGCGCTTCGACGAATTCCTCGCCGGCGCCCGCGCGATGGACGAGCATTTCCGCAGTGCGCCACTGGAGCGCAACATGCCGGCGCTGCTGGCGCTGGTCGGCATCTGGTATCGCAATTTCTTCGGCGCGGCTTCGCACACCATCGCGCCCTATCACCAGGACCTGGGCTTCTTCCCCGCCTACCTGCAGCAGCTCGACATGGAGAGCAACGGCAAGCGCGTGACGCTCGACGGCGCGCCGGTCGACGCCGACACCGGACCGGTGATCTGGGGCGACGTCGGCACCAACGGCCAGCACGCGTATTTCCAGCTGCTGCACCAAGGCACCGCGCTGATCCCGGTGGATTTCATCGCCGCGCTCGAGCCGGCGCACGAGATGCCGCAGCATCACGTCGCGCTGCTGGCGAACTGCTTCGCGCAGAGCGAAGCGCTGATGCGCGGCAAGACCGTCGACGAGGTGCGCGCCGAGATGGCGGCCGCCGGCGTCGCGCCCGACGAGATCGAGCGCCTGGCCGCGCACCGCACCTTCCCCGGCAACCGGCCGAGCAACACGCTGCTGATGCGCCGGCTGACGCCGTCAACCCTCGGCGCGCTGATCGCGCTCTACGAGCACCGGACCTTCGTGCAGGGGGCAATCTGGGGGGTGAACAGCTTCGACCAGTGGGGTGTCGAACTCGGCAAGGTGCTGGCGAAGGCGATCATGGCCGAGCTGACCGGCGACCCGGAACCGGCGCGGCACGACAGTTCCACCGACGGCCTGATCGCGATGGCGCGACGATCCCTTTGACACGCCCGGCGGCGCGACATCCGCTGCAGAGCGCCGCTTGAAGACGAACAAAAGGAACACAAGGAACAGAAGGAACAGAAGACCCGATGATTACCGCACTGAAAGACTTCGACCTCGTCCTGTTCGGCGGCACCGGCGACCTGGCGATGCGCAAGCTGCTGCCTGCGCTGTACTGGCGCGAGCGGGCGCGCGACATCCCGTCGACCGCGCGCATCGTCTGCATCGGCCGGCATCCGCTCGACGCCGACGAATTCCTGAAGATGGTGGACGAGAATGCCCGGCCGCACATCGTCCAGCAATACCTCGACGACAAGGTCTGGCAGCGGTTGCGCAGCCGCATCAGCTACGTGGCGATGAACGCGGTCGATCCCGCGACCTACCCGGCGCTGGTCGATGCGCTGCGGCCCGATCCGGACCTGGTGCGCGTGTTCTACCTGGCGACGCCGCCGGACATCTTCGCGCAGATCTGCAACAACCTCGCCGCCGCCGGCCTGGCCACGCCGAACTCGCGCGTGGTGCTGGAAAAGCCGCTCGGCCACGACCTCGCGAGCGCGCGCCAGATCAACGCGGACGTCGGCAAGATCTTCAGCGAGTCGCAGATCTTCCGGATCGACCACTATCTCGGCAAGGAAACGGTGCAAAACCTGCTGGCGCTGCGCTTCGGCAACATCCTGTTCGAGCCGCTGTGGCGGCGCGAATGGATTTCAGACGTGCAGATCACGATCGCGGAAGAACTCGGCGTCGGCAACCGGATGGAGTACTACGAGCATTCCGGCGCGCTGCGCGACATGCTGCAGAACCACCTGCTGCAACTGCTGTGCATTGTCGCGATGGAACCGCCGGTTTCGATCACGCCGGACGAGGTGCGCGACGAAAAACTCAAGGTGCTGCGCTCGCTGAAGCCCTTCACGCCGGCCACGCTGGCGCAGAACGTGGTGCGCGGCCAGTACCGCGCCGGCCACGTGCGCGGCGTGCCGGTGCCGGGCTACCGCAAGGAGGCCGGCGCCGATCCGATGTCGCGCACCGAGACTTTCGTCGCCGTCAAGGCCGAGATCGACACTTGGCGCTGGGCCGGCGTGCCGTTCTTCCTGCGCACCGGCAAGCGCATGGCCGACAAGCTGGCCGAGATCGTGATCCGCTTCAAGAGCATTCCGCATTCGATCTTCACGCAACAGAACAGCAGCGTCCAGCCGAACTGCCTGGTGATCCGGCTGCAGCCGGACGAAGGCCTGCACCTGAACCTGATGTCGAAGACGCCGGGCGACGGCATGCGCCTGAAACCGGTCGAGCTCGAACTGGATTTCCGCGAGACCTTCAAGAAGCCGCAGATGGAAGCCTACGAGCGGTTGCTGCTGGACGCGCTGCGCGGCCAGTTGACGCTGTTCATGCGCAGCGACGAACTGGAAGCGGCATGGGAATGGGTAGAGCCGGTCCTGAAATACTGGGAGCAGGAAGAGAACGATCCGATCCCGTACAGCGCCGGCACCTGGGGTCCGGCGGCGGCCAGCGCGCTGATCGGCCGCGACGGCCTGCAGTGGCGCGAAGAAGTGCTGCCGGAAGTCTGAACCGGGCATGCTGATCGACGCGATCCGCGCCCGGCTGGGCACGCTGACCAACGCCGAGGAACGGATCGCGCGCGCGATCCTGGCCGACCCGAAGCAGGCGATCGCCGGCAATCTCGGCGCGCTTGCCGGACAGGCCGGCGTGTCGCAGCCGACCGTGGTCCGGTTCTGCCGGATGATGGGCTTCGACGGCTGGCAGTCGTTCAAGCTGAACCTGGCGCAGGGCGTCGCGCTGGCCTTGCCGCAGGGCGGCGACGCGCCGGCGCCGGGCGACATCGCGGCCGACCTCGTCGACAAGATCAGCCGGCGCTCGGTCAACACCCTGCTCGACCTGCGCAACCATCTCGACGCCGGCGCGATCCAGCGCGCGCTCGACCTGCTGGCCGGCGCGGCGCGTATCGAATGCTACGGCCACGGCACCTCGGCAATCGTCGCCGCCGATGCGCAGCACAAGCTGTTCCGGCTCGGCGTGCCGGCGGTCGCCTACAGCGACCCGCACGTGCACGGCATCGCCGCGGCGCTGCTGAAGAAAGGCGACGTCGCGCTCGTATTCTCGCAGCGCGGCCACAACCCGGCGCTGCTGCAGAGCGTGCGGATCGCCCGCGACAACCGCGCCGACGTGATCGCGATCGCACCCGGCGGCACGCCGCTGGCGCAAGCCGCGACCGTCGCGGTGCCGGTGGACGTCGATCCCGGCGCCGATCTCTACACGCCGATTTCCGCGCGGCTTGCGCACCTGGTCGTCGTCGATATACTGGCGGTCGGCCTGGCGCTGCAACGCGGCCCCGCGCTGCGCAAGACGATGCGGCAGGCGCGCAAGACGCTCCAGCAGTACGACATGCAGTTCGACGCCTTTCTCTGATGCTGTCCTGACGTCAAGGCCGTCGACGAAATCACCCGAAGACTTTCCCGCCATGAACCAGCTCGAACAACTAAAGCAGTACACCACCGTCGTCGCCGACACCGGCGACTTTCAGACCATCCAGGCCTTCGCGCCGCAGGACGCGACCACCAACCCGTCGCTGATCCTGAAAGCGGTGCAGAAACCGGAATACCGGCACCTGCTGGAAGACGCGGTGCGCAGCCACAACGCGATGCCGACCGGCGACATCGTCGATCGGCTGCTGATCGCGTTCGGCCTGGAAATCCTCGACCTGATCCCCGGCCGCGTGTCGACCGAGACCGATGCGCGGCTGTCGTTCGACACCCAGGCGACGATCGAGAAAGGCCGTTCGCTGATCGCGCTGTACGAGGCGGCCGGCGTGCCGCGCGAGCGGGTGCTGATCAAGATCGCCTCGACCTGGGAAGGCATCCGCGCCGCCGAAATCCTGGAACGCGAAGGCATCCGCTGCAACCTGACGCTGCTGTTCGCGCTGCCGCAGGCAGTGGCCTGCGCGGAAGCCGGCGTGCGGCTGATCTCGCCGTTCGTCGGCCGCATCTACGACTGGTACAAAAAAGCCACCGGCGTCGAGCCGTCCGGCGCCGACGATCCGGGCGTGCGGTCGGTGCGCGAGATCTACCGCTACTTCAAGAAGTTCGGCTACCGCACCGAAGTGATGGGCGCGAGCTTTCGCAACGTGTCGCAGATCGTCGAGCTGGCCGGCTGCGACCTGCTGAC
>JBQCGO010000332.1:0-17780 GCA_051955575.1 Burkholderiaceae bacterium | reverse complement strand
AAGCCGCCGAACACGTTCACCGCGGCCAGCGCCACCGCGAGCGTGCCCATCGTCTCGCCGAGCCCGCCCTCGGTCAGGCCGGCGGCCAGCATCGCGCCGACGATGATGATCGCCGAGATCGCGTTGGTGACCGCCATCAGCGGTGTGTGCAGCGCCGGCGTGACGGTCCAGACCACGTGGTAGCCGACGTAGATCGCCAGCACGAAGATGATGAGATTGGTGACGGTGTGGCTGACTTCCATGATGGCCTCGGATGGTGGGAATGCGGTCGGCTCGGCTGCTTCGGAAACGCGGCTGGTCGGGAAACCCGGCTCAGACGGCCTTGCGTCCGGTGATGCGGTTCTGTTCGTCGACGAAGATCACCTTCGGTGCGTACGTCGCGATTTCCTCTTCGCTCATCGGCGCATAGGTGCAGATGATCAGCAGGTCACCGAGGTGCGCACGGCGCGCGGCGGCGCCGTTCAGCGCAATCTCGCCGCTGCCGCGCCTGCCGCGGATCGCGTAGGTCGAGAAGCGTTCGCCGTTCTGCACGTTGTACAGCTCGATCTTCTCGAACTCGCGGATGTCGGCCGCGTCGAGCAGGTCTTCGTCGATGCCGCAGGAACCCTCGTAGTGAAGGTCGCACTGGGTGACGGTCGCGCGATGGATCTTCGCGCGCAGCATGATGCGTTGCATGCCTATCCCTTCCGCACGACGTCGCCGCCGGTGCACAGCAGCGTGGCGGCGACGATCTCGTCCTCGCGGTTGATCGCGAGCTTGCCGTCCTTGTCGACGATCAGCTTCAGGAAATCCAGCACGTTGCGCGCATACAGCGCCGAGGCATCCGCCGCCACCAGCGTGGCGAGGTTCGGCTCGCCGACGATGTGCACGCCGTATTTCGTCACCGTTCTGTCCAGTTCCGACAGCGGGCAGTTGCCGCCCTGCTCGACCGCCATGTCGACGATCACCGAACCGGGCTTCAGGCTTTTCACCATCTCCTCGGTCACCAGGACCGGCGCCTTGCGGCCGGGAATCAGCGCGGTGGTGATCACGATGTCGGCCTGGGCCACGCGCTTGGCGACCTCGGCCTTCTGCCGGTCCAGCCAGCTCTGCGGCATCGGCCGCGCGTAGCCGCCGACGCCTTCGGCCGCTTCCTTTTCCTCGGCGGTCTCGTAGGGCACCTCGATGAATTTCGCGCCGAGCGACTCGACCTGTTCCTTCACCGAAGGCCGCACGTCGGACGCCTCGATCACCGCGCCGAGCCGCTTGGCGGTGGCGATCGCCTGCAGCCCGGCGACGCCGACGCCGAGGATCACCACGCGCGCGGCCTTCACCGTGCCGGCCGCGGTCATCAGCATCGGCATGAAGCGCTGGTAGACGTTGGCGGCGATCATCACCGCCTTGTAGCCGGCGATGTTGGCCTGCGAGGACAGCACGTCCAGCGATTGCGCGCGGGTGATGCGCGGCGCGGCTTCGAGCGCGAACGCGGTCAGTCCCTGGGCCGCCATCGCGGCGGTGTTTTCGGCGTCGAACGGGTTCAGCATGCCGACCAGCACGGTGCCGGCCTTCATCGCCGCACGTTCGTCGGCGTTCGGCGCGCGCACCTTCAGCACCGCGTCGGCGCCGAACGCGTCGACGGCCGCACCGATGGCCGCGCCGGCAGCGGCGTAAGCCTCGTCGGTGACGCTGGACGCGATGCCGGCACCGGACTGCACGACGACCTGGTGCTTGGCCGCGACGAGTTTCTTGACGGTTTCCGGTGTCGCGGCCACCCGGGTCTCGCCGGGGCGCGTCTCGGCTGGTACGCCGAATTTCATGGTGTTTTCCTTGTTATCGAGGGACCGCTGCGATGACCGCTGTTCGGCGGGAATCTTACACGGAAACTTTGTTATTCAACAATTTCGTAAAATCGTTGCTGACCGCCGCGCCAGGCGATTTGCCGACCCACGATGCCGCCTCGGTGCCGCGAGTAAAATGGCGCCTCTTTTCAGGGGGACAGCATGACGGAGATCTGGAAACCTTCGGTCACGGTCGCGGCGATCGTCGAGCGCGACGGCCGCTTCCTGCTGATCGAGGAAGAAACCAGCGACGGCATCCGGATCAACCAGCCGGCCGGTCACCTCGACCCCGGCGAGTCCCTGATGCAGGCGGTGGTGCGCGAGACGCTGGAAGAGACGGCCCACGACTTCACGCCGACCGCGCTGGTCGGCATGTACCTGTCGCGCTACCTGTCGGCCCGCACCGGGACTGAAATCACCTACCTGCGCTTCACCTTCTGCGGCGAGGCCGGCGCCCGGCACGACCAGCCGCTGGACGACGGCATCCTGCGCACCATGTGGATGACCCGGGACGAGCTGGCCGCCTGCATTGACCGTCACCGCAGCCCGATGGTGCTGCGCTGCGTCGACGATTACCTGAGCGGCCAGCGCACGCCGCTGTCGCTGCTGTACACCGATCCGTCGGTGCTCGGGGAATTGCATGGCTAGGGAGCGGGTCGTCATCGGCATGTCGGGCGGCGTCGATTCCTCCGTCTCCGCCTGGCTGCTGAAGGAACAGGGCTTTGACGTCGTCGGCCTGTTCATGAAGAACTGGGAAGACGACGACGACGAGGAATACTGCTCGACCCGCCAGGACTGGATCGACGCGGCCAGCGTGGCCGACGTGATCGGCGTCGACATCGAGGCGGTCAACTTCGCCGCCGAATACAAGGACCGGGTGTTCGCCGAGTTCCTGCGCGAGTACGAGGCCGGCCGCACGCCGAACCCGGACGTGCTGTGCAACGCCGAGATCAAGTTCAAGGCCTTTCTCGATCATGCGATACAGCTCGGCGCGGAACGCATTGCCACCGGCCACTACGCGCGGGTGCGCGAACGGGATGGTTGTTTCGAACTGCTGAAGGCGGTCGACGCGACCAAGGACCAGAGCTATTTCCTGCACCGGCTGAACCAGGCGCAGCTGTCGAAGACGCTGTTTCCGCTCGGCGAAATTCCGAAGACCGAGGTGCGCCGGATCGCAGAGCGGCTCGGGTTGCCGAACGCGAAAAAGAAGGATTCGACCGGCATCTGCTTCATCGGCGAGCGGCCGTTCCGCGAATTCCTGAACCGCTATCTCGCCTACCGTCCCGGCCCGATGGTCACCGCCGAGGGCGACGTCGTCGGCGAGCACGTCGGCCTGAGTTTCTACACGATCGGCCAGCGCAAGGGCATCGGGCTGGGCGGCGTGAAAACGCACCGCAACCCGGACGGCACCGCCGACGCGTGGTACGTCGCGCGCAAGGATGTCGACAACAACACGCTGGTGGTGGTGCAGGGGCATGACCATCCGTGGCTGGCGTCGACGGAACTGGTCGCAGGGCAGGCGAGCTGGATCGCCGGCGTCCCGCCGGCCGACGGCATGCTGTCGGCGAAGACGCGCTACCGCCAGAGCGATGCGCCGTGCGGCTTCGCCGCGCAGGGTGCGGACCGCTTCGCGCTCGACTTCACGGCGCCGCAATGGGCGGTCACGCCGGGACAGTCGGCGGTGCTGTACGACGGCGACGTCTGCCTGGGCGGCGGCATCATCGAGTGACGCCGAGGCAGCGGCTCACGACTTGGCCATCCGCTCCCGGAACGGCGACGGCGCACGTTCCTCGGTTTCCGCTGGACGGTTGTCGTGGAGATACACCGTCTGCACCGGGAACGCGAATTCCACGTCGAGGCGGTCGAGTTCGCGCATCAGCTGCAGGTTGATCGTCTGCTGGATATCCATGTAGAGATTGAAGTCCGGCGACAGCACGTAGTAGACGACTTCGTAGTCGAGCGAACTCGCGCCGAATCCCTTGAAATGCGCGCGGTCGAAGCGCGTCTTGTCCTGGCTCTGGATGATGTCCTTGATGATGCCGGGCACCTTGGCCAGCTGTTCGGGCGTCGCATCGAAGGTCACGCCGAAGCCGAACACCACCCGGCGTTCGGCCATCCGCTTGTAGTTGCGGATCGTGTTCTTCAGCAGCTCGGTGTTCGACATCACGATCTGCTCGCCGCCGAGGCTGCGCAGCCGCGTCGTCTTCAGGCCGACCTGTTCGACGCTGCCCATCACGTCGCCCATGATGATGAAGTCGCCGACCTCGAACGGCTTGTCGACCGCGATCGACAGCGACGCAAACAGGTCGCCGAGGATGTTCTGCACCGCCAGCGCCACCGCGATGCCGCCGACGCCCAGGCTGGCGACGAAGGCCGTGATGTTCACGCCGAGGTTGGACAGCATTGCCAGCAGCACCACGGCCCACAGCACCACGCGCAGGAACCAGATCATCAGCGTCGTCGACGCGCTGGTACGCACCGCCTCGATCGCCGAACCGCGCGACAGGTAGTGATGGGTGCCGAGCGTGATGCCGCGATTGGCCCACAGCGCAATCTGCAGCCCGAGCGCGATGAACCAGAGATTGTTCACCCGGGCGCTCCAGCGCGGCGCCAAGTCGAGCATGCCGACGCCGATCAGCAGCGCGATCACCAGCAGCAGGAAACGGTTGGTGCCGCCCAGCACGTTGACGATCAGGTCGTCGACACGGTTGCTGGTGCGCCCCGCGATCGCCGTCATCTTGCCCAGCGCGAACTTCAGGCCGCTCAGCATCAGGACGAGGCTGACGGCGGCCACGAACAGGGCGAACGCCCAGTTCGCCACGGCGATGCCGGCGATGTCGTGATTCGCGAACCAATCGATCAAGACTTCTCTGTTCACTGTGATCCCCTTGCGAAAAATCGTCCCTCCGGAAGGGACAGCGATGCCGGCGCGGCGGTTCAAGGCCATGCCGCGCGGGCACGTGACGGGAGGATGTCCCGGAAGGTCGGCCGGCCGAACCCGTCCGCCCGGCGAGGCGGGCAAAGCGGTGCGGGGCTGGCCGGGCGAGCGGGCGGCGGAACGGCCGCGCCCGGTACGGTGACGCCATGACGCTGTGACGCCGGGTGACGGAAAGGCGGCGCCCGGCGGCACCGAAGGCACATGGTGCCGTCGCGTCTTGACGAAATAGCATTATCGCCCAGGATGCCGATTCCTGCCGACGACTCAATAAGAATAATTATCATTTGCATGCTATACTGCTCTTGTCGCCGCGTCCGTGTCTTCGGCCCGGCGTTTCCGGAAAGACGACATGAACGCAAGACTCGATGCCGGCACGGCTGACGTGGTACGCCTGCCTTCGCTCAGGAAGGGCGATCGCGCGACGGTGCACGGCCTGGCCGAGACGCCGACCGCCGACATGCTGGCGATGAAGCGGCGCCTGCTCGAACTCGGCTTCGTGCCCGGCGAAACCGTCCGCATCGTCGCCGAATCCTTTCCGCGCCGCGACCCGATCGCGGTGCGCGTGGGCAACACTACTTTCGCGCTGCGCAGGCACGAGGCGGCCATGGTCGAAGTGGTGCGTGCCGGCCTTCCTCAAGGATCCTGATCCAGGCATGAATACCGTCAGGCCGCCGCGCCTCGCGCTGGTCGGCAATCCCAATTGCGGCAAGACCGCCCTGTTCAACCGGCTGACCGGCGCGCGCCAGAAGGTTGCCAACTATGCCGGCGTCACCGTCGAGCGCAAGGAAGGCCAGTTCACCTCGGCCGCCGGCCGCGCCTATCAGATCGTCGACCTGCCCGGCGCCTACAGCCTGAACGCGATGACGCCGGACGAGGCGATCACCCGCGACGTGCTGTTCGGCAAGCGCGCGGACGAGGCGCCGCCGGATGTGATCGTGCTGGTCGCCGACGCGACCAACCTGCGCCTGAACCTGCGCCTGGTGCTCGAGGTGCTGCGCCTGCGGCGGCCGACGGTGCTGGCGCTGAACATGATGGACGTGGCGCGCCGCCAAGGCATCCGGATCGACACCGGCCGGCTGCAGGCCGAACTCGGCATCCCGGTTATCGAGACGGTCGCGATCAGGAACGGCGGCGCGGCCGAACTGGTGGCGCGGCTGGACGCGCTGTGCGCGGCGCCGGCCGGCGCGACCGATGCCAATGCCGCGCGCTTCAACGTCGACAACGCCGACAGGCTCGACGAGACCCAGCGCGAGGTGCGCCGGATCATCGACGCCTGCATCGCCCAGCCGGCCGACCTGCACCGGATCAGCGACCGCATCGACGCCGTCGTGCTGCACCCGGTGCTCGGCTACGTGATCCTCGCCGCGCTGCTGTTCCTGATCTTCCAGGCGGTGTTCAGCTGGTCGCAGTTGCCGATGGACCTGATCAAGGCCGGCGTGGACGGCCTCGGCCGGATAGTCCAGCAGACCATGCCGGACGGCGTGCTGCGCAGCCTGATCGTCGACGGCGTGCTGTCGGGCGTGGGCAGCGTGCTGGTGTTCCTGCCGCAGATCCTGATCCTATTCCTGTTCATCCTGTCGCTCGAGGATTCCGGCTACCTGCCGCGCGCGGCCTTCCTGCTGGACCGGCTGATGGGCACCGTCGGCCTGTCGGGCCGCGCCTTCATCCCGCTGCTGTCCAGCTTCGCCTGCGCGATCCCGGGCATCATGGCCACGCGCACGATCCAGAACCCGCGCGACCGGCTCGCCACCATCATGATCGCGCCGCTGATGACCTGCTCGGCCCGACTGCCGGTCTATGCGCTGATCATCGGCGCCTTCATCCCGGATCGGAAGGTCGGCATCTTCAATCTCCAGGGACTGGTGCTGTTCGTGCTCTACGTCGCCGGTATCGTCTCGGCGATGGCGGTGGCCTACGTGTTCAAGCGTACCCTGGGCCGTGGCAAGTACCAGCCGCTGATGCTGGAACTGCCCAACTACCACTGGCCGAACCTGCGTAATCTCGCCATCGGCCTGTGGGAGCGCACCCGCATTTTCCTGAACCGCGCGGGACGCATCATCCTGGCGATGATGGTGCTGCTGTGGTTCCTGTCGACCTTCCCGGCGCCCCCGGACGGCGCGGTCGGCCCGGCGATCCAGTACAGTATCGCCGGCCGCCTCGGCCACCTGCTGCAGTTCGTGTTCGCGCCGATCGGTTTCAACTGGCAGATCGCGATCGCGCTGATTCCCGGTCTGGCGGCGCGCGAGGTCGCGGTCGGCGCGCTCGGCACGGTCTACGCGCTCTCAGCCACCGGCGACGCGCTCGCCACAACGCTGACGCCGATGATCGCCGCCACCTGGTCGCTGCCGACCGCGTTCTCGCTGCTGGCGTGGTACGTCTTTGCGCCGCAATGCATCTCGACCCTGTCGGTGGTGAAGCGGGAGACCAATTCCTGGAAACCGGTCGTGGCGATGGCGGGCTACATGTTCGCCCTCGCCTACGTCGGCTCGTTCGCCACCTACCAGATCAGCCGCCTTCTGCTCGGGAGCCCGTGATGCAATCATTCATCGTCGCCGTCGCCGTCGCCTACGCCGCCTGGGTGGTCGTCGCGCGCTACGCGCCGCCGGCGGTGCGGCGCCCGATGCGGCGCTGGACCGCCGTCCTGGCCCGTCGGGCCGGTTGGGTATCGCTGGCGGCGCGTATCGAGGCGCAGGCATCGGCCGGGGGCAGTTGCGGCGACGGTTGCGGCAGTTGCAAGGGCTGCGGCGGCTCGGCATCTGCCAAGTCCGCGTCGGGATCTTCCGCGGATAACCACGTGGGGATCACGCCGGAAGCGCTGCGCCGCACCGCCGCGCCTTTCCGCGCCACGCCCTGACGGCCGGCTCGGCACCCGCCCCTGACCTCTCAATTCCCGGCGGACGCGCCGCGCAATGCTCCGGCCCCGAACTCCCCGGCCTGCCCGGAAGCATGCCGTCAGGCGCCGGACCCCGGCCGGCCTTCTTCCGCCGACCATTCCGGACTGTAGCCGCCCAGGCTGGGGTGATACATCTCGTCGCCGGAATGCTGCGTGAATTCCACGTTCAGCCGATCTTCCCGCAGTCCCAGAATCTCGATGCAATCGGCGCACAAGGCCTTCGCCACTTCCATGCGCTGCGCCGGAGTGCGTCCCTGCCGGATGTCCAGCATCATGATGGCGACCGGGACCGGCTCGCCGCCGGCTTCGGGAATCCGCCAGACGCCGCCCGCGCCCAGTTCGCGGACCGCCACCGTGATGCGGCGGATATCGACGGCCATCATTCGGGCGTAAGTCTCGCTCATCCTTGCCGCAAGCCGCTTCTTGTCGGCCGCCGCGTAGTGGTCATTCACGTCCAGTTGCAGGTAAGGCATTCGGCGCTCCTTGCAAAAAATTTGGCCGGGATTCTCCCGGATGGATTCGCCCCGGGCATTGGCCGTTCCGGCATGCCGCCCGGAGCGGATGCCGCATTCAGCCGGGCGATAGCGGCAAGCAATCGCCCCAAAGATATCCGAAGCCGACCGGGCATCGCGCCGGCACCACCGCCTTGATCGAGTCGCGCTATCTCCGGGGATGGCCGGCATCCGGCAACAGCCGGATGCAATCGTCGAAAAGTACGCGGCGAAGCTGAAAACGCTTGCCATGCGCGCCGGAATCGAGAATAATCTGAATAAGAATTGTTCTCATTCATCGTAGCCAGCCCGCAGCCAACCGCCGGTTGCGTCTCTTTCCCGGAATCGCCATGATCGTCTGCATCTGCCATAACGTATCGGAAAGGAAGATCCGCGAAGCGGTCGACGCCGGCATGGATACGATGGCCGCCCTGCGCAAGAACCTCGGCGTGGCGACCTGTTGCGGCAAGTGCCATACCTGCGCCCGCGAAGTCCTGCGCGAATGCGTCGACGCGCGCCGGGACAGCGCCCATTTCCACAGCCACGCGCTGGTGTTCCAACCGAAGGTGCTGGCCGCCTGATCCGTCTCCCGGCGGGCTCCGCCACCCTTTCCTTGCGTTGCCCGGTTGCAGGGTACGGACAAAAGGGTTATGGTGCTCTGCACCATAAATTCCCGCACTCCTGCGAATGACCTCCACCGCGACCGGCAAGCACCGCGTCGCCGCCCTGACGCTGGCGGCGATCGGCATCGTCTACGGCGACATCGGCACCAGTCCGCTCTACACGATCAAGGAAATTTTCTCGCCGGAACACGGCCTGCGGCTCGACCCGGCGAACCTGTACGGTGCGATCTCGCTGATCGTCTGGGGGCTGACGATCATCGTCTCGCTCAAGTACGTCACGCTGATCCTGCGCGCCGACAACCGCGGCGAAGGCGGCATCATGTCGCTGATGGCGCTGGCGCTGGCTTCGGTGACGACCCGCTCGCGCTGGTACACCCCGCTGATGCTGATCGGCCTGTTCGGCGCAGCGCTGTTCTACGGCGACGGCGTGATCACGCCGGCGATCTCGGTGCTGTCGGCGATCGAGGGCCTGGAGGTCGCCACGCCCGCCTTCAAGCCTTACGTGGTGCCGCTGACAGTGGTGGTGCTGGTCGCGCTCTACTCGGTGCAGAGCCAGGGGACCGGCGGCATCGGCAAGTGGTTCGGACCGGTCACGCTGGTCTGGTTCGTCGCGCTGGCCGCGATGGGATTGATCAACATCGCGCAGACGCCGGCCATCCTCGGCGCACTCAATCCGCTGCATGCGCTGCGCTTCCTGCAGCACAACGGGCACATCGCCTTCATCGCACTCGGCGCGATCGTGCTGGCGTTCACCGGCGCCGAGGCGCTGTACGCGGACATGGGCCACTTCGGCCGCAAGCCGATCCGCATCGCCTGGTCGTTCGTGGTGTTCCCGGCGCTGGCGCTGAACTACCTCGGCCAGGGCGCGCTGCTGCTGGCGAATCCGGCCGCGATCTCGAACCCGTTCTACCAGCAGCTCGGCGCCTGGAGCGTGCTGCCGCTGGTGGCGCTGTCGACGATGGCCACCGTGATCGCGTCGCAGGCGACGATCTCCGGCACCTTCTCGATGACGCAGCAGGCGATCTCGCTCGGCTTCCTGCCGCGGATGCGCGTGATCCACACGTCGGCGCACGAGATCGGCCAGATCTACATCCCGCTGGCGAACTGGCTGCAACTGATCGTGATCGTGTTCGCGGTGATCGGTTTCGCTTCCTCGTCCCACCTGGCGGCGGCATACGGCATCGCAGTCACTGCTACCATGCTGACCACCACCGTGCTGACCTTCTTCGTGGTGCGCTACCGCTGGGGTTACAGCCTGCCGCTGGTGATCGGCGCGACCGGCTTCTTCCTCGTCATCGACACCGCCTTCTTCTCGGCCAATGTGCTCAAGATCGCGCACGGCGGCTGGTTCCCGCTTGTGCTCGGCAGCGGCATGTTCGCGCTGATGACGACCTGGAAGCGCGGCCGCGAACTGGTGTTCGCGAACCTGCAGAAGCATGCGATCCCGCTCAACGACTTCCTGCAGTCGCTGTTCATCGCGCCGCCGGTGCGGGTGCCGGGCACTGCGGTGTTCGCGCGCGGCGAAGGCGACGGCGTGCCGCACGCGATGCTGCACAACCTGCTGCACAACAAGGTGCTGCACGAGCACATCCTGTTCATGACGGTCTACAACGCCGACATCCCGACCATCCCCGCCACCGAACGGATCAAGATCGAGGCGCTCGGCCACAACTGCTTCCAGGTCGACATACATTACGGCTTCAACGACGAGCGCAACATCCCCGCGGCGCTGGAGTTGTGCTGCGACCGGGGCTTTGCGTTCGAGATGATGGAAACCTCGTTCTTCATCGCGCGGCAGACCGTGATCGCCACCGTCGGTGCCGGCATGGCGATCTGGCGCGAGCGGCTGTTTGCGGCGATGTCGCGCAATGCGCGCGACGCCGCCGACTACTACGGCATCCCGAGCAACCGGGTAATCGAGCTCGGCACGCAGATCGAGATTTGACGACGGTACGGTTGGCGGTAACATGACAGTCCGTTCCGCGCCGCATCCGCACGGCATTCCATCCGTTTGACGAAAGGTTTCACGATGCAAGGCGACCCAGCGATCATCCGCCATCTGAATGCCCAGCTGACCAACGAGCTGACCGCAATCAATCAGTACTTCCTGCACGCGCGGATGTACGACCACTGGGGACTCGGCCGGATCGGCAAGAAGGAGTACGACGAGTCGATCGGCGAAATGAAGCACGCCGACCTGCTGATCAACCGCATCCTGATGCTCGGCGGCCTGCCGAACCTGCAGGCGTTGCACAAGCTGATGATCGGCGAGTCGGCGCCCGAGATGCTGCAGGCCGACCTGCAGCTGGAGCAGGGATCGCAAAAGACGGTCAAGGAAGGCATTGCCGCCTGCGAGGCGGCCGGCGACTACGTGTCGCGCGAGATCCTGCGCGAGATCCTGGAGGACACCGAGGAGCACATCGACTGGCTGGAGACCCAGCTCGACCTGATCGCGAAGGTCGGACTGCCGAACTACCTGCAGTCGCAGATGGACGAGTGACGCGGACAAGCCTTCCACAAGCAAAAACGCAGCGGCATGCCGCTGCGTTTTTGCTTGGATTACCGGTTTGTCGCTCAGCGCTTATTGCTGCGGCGGCAAGGTGTCCTTGAACGACTGGCGCTCGGAGAGCTTGTCGAGCAGCCGCGCCAGGTTCGGATGATCGTCGCGCCACGCGATTTCCGGAAAGCGGAACGCCAGCCAGCCGAGCGCGCAGCCGACCGCGACGTCGGCCAGCGTGAACTGGTTGCCGTTGCAGAACGGCGTGTCGCCGAGGCCGCCCGCCATCGCTTTCAGCCCGGCCTCGACCTTGCCCATCTGGCGCTTGATCCAGTCGGCGCTCTGCAGCGACTCGGGACGTTGACGCTCCAGGCGCACCGCGATCGCCGCGTCGAGCACGCCGTCGGCGAGCGCTTCCCAGCACTTGACGCCGGCGCGCTCGCGGCTGCTGGACGACGGGATCAGCTTGCCCACCGGCGTCAGCGTGTCGAGGTATTCGACGATGACGCGCGAATCGAACATCGCGCCGCCGTCTTCCATGATCAGGCAAGGCACCTTGCCGAGCGGATTCGACTGCTGGATCGCGGTGTCGGACGACCAGACGTTCTCCTGAGCGAACGCGTAATCCAGTTTCTTTTCGGCCATCACGATGCGCACCTTGCGCACGTACGGACTGGTGAGGGAACCGATCAGTTTCATAGGAAAAATGAGAATTGGCCGGGCGCGATTATAGCACCGGGCATCCGCGTTCCCGTCGCCCGGCGGCCACAGCCGCTCCGCCGGGAAGACGGAGGCACGGATGGTAAAATTGCAGGTTTACCGCGGCTCACGGCAAGCCGGCCGCGGACCGCCCTACGCTGAAACGCCTTCGGTCCGCCCGCTGTCGCACATTCGCACCCGCGCATCCGATCCCCGCAACCGACCGACCGCATCATGTCCCTTTCCCCGCTTTCCGCCCTGTCCCCGCTCGACGGCCGCTACGCCGGCAAGACCGACCGGCTGCGCCCGATTTTGTCCGAAGCCGGCTTCATGCACCATCGCGTCAAGGTCGAGATCGCCTGGCTGCAGGCGCTGGCCGCCGCCGGCCTTACCGAGATCCGGCCGTTCTCGCCGGAAGCCGGCGCGGTGCTCGACCGCATCGCCGCGAATTTCACCGAGTCGGACGCCGCGCGCATCAAGGAGATCGAGGCGGTCACGAATCACGACGTGAAGGCGGTCGAGTACTGGCTAAAGGAACAGGTGAAGGACGTGCCGGAACTGGTGGCGGCATCCGAGTTCATCCACTTCGCCTGCACCTCGGAAGACATCAACAACACCTCGCACGGGATGATGATCAAGGCCGCGCGCGACGGCGTGCTGCTGCCGGCGCTGCAGGCGATCGTCGACAAGCTGGCCGATCTGGCGCGCGCGCACGCCGACGCACCGATGATGTCGCGCACCCACGGCCAGCCGGCCAGCCCCACCACGATGGGCAAGGAACTGGCCAACGTGGTCGCGCGGCTGCGGCGCGCGATGCGGCGCATCGCCGACGTCGAGATCCTCGGCAAGATGAACGGCGCGGTCGGCAACTACAACGCCCACCTGTCGGCCTATCCCGAGATCGACTGGCAGGCGTTCTCCCGGCAAGTGGTCGAGGAGCGGCTCGGCCTCGTCTTCAATCCGTACACGATCCAGATCGAGCCGCACGACTACATGGCCGAACTGTTCGACGCGGTCGCGCGCGCGAACACCATCCTGCTCGACCTGAACCGCGACATCTGGGGCTACATCTCGCTCGGCTACTTCAAGCAGCGCACCAAGGCCGGCGAGATCGGCTCGTCGACGATGCCGCACAAGGTCAACCCGATCGACTTCGAGAATTCCGAAGGCAACCTCGGCATGGCCAACGCGGTGCTGAAGCACCTGTCGGAGAAGCTGCCGGTGTCGCGCTGGCAGCGCGACCTGACCGACTCGACCGTGCTGCGCAACCTCGGCGTCGGCTTCGGCTATGCGCTGCTGGCCTGGGACAGCTGCCTGCGCGGCCTGAACAAGCTCGACCTCAACCCGGCGCGGATGGCGGAAGACCTCGACGCGACCTGGGAAGTGCTGGCCGAGCCGGTGCAGACGGTGATGCGCCGCTACGGCATCGAGAACCCGTACGAGCAGTTGAAGGAGCTCACACGCGGCAAGGGCATCTCGAAGGAGGCGCTGCGCGAGTTCGTCGCCGGCTTGGCGATCCCGCAAGAGGCGAAGGACCGGCTGCTGGCGATGACGCCGGCTTCCTACACCGGCAGCGCGACCGAACTCGCCCGAAACATCTGAGCCTCTGAGACTGCCGGGCGGCGACGCTGTCGTCACACTTTTTGCCGCCTTCCCTCATCTCCGGCCGCGAGCGGCGGCCGGTGTTTGTTGCTATATTCCGCCGGTACTTCCATGGAACCGGCAATGCAACGCTATACCAAAACCGCCATCGTCCTGCACTGGCTGATCGCGCTGCTGATCACGGCCGGCTTCACCCTCGGCCTGACGATGGTCGACATTCCCGGCCTGACGCCGACCAAGCTGAAGTATTTTTCCTGGCACAAGTGGATCGGCGTGACCGTGCTCGGACTGGCCTGCGTGCGGCTGCTGTGGCGGCTGCTCCATCCGGCGCCGCCGTACGACGAGCCGATGCCGCGCTGGCAACACAGCGCCGCGGGCGCGCTGCACGCGCTTTTGTACCTGCTGATCTTCGCCGTGCCGATATCCGGCTATTTCTACACCCTCGCCGCCGGCGTGCCGGTGGTCTACCTCGGGGTCATTCCGCTGCCGGTCATCATCGATCCGAATCCGGTGTGGAAACCGATCCTGAAGAGCGTCCACTACTGGCTGGACATGACCCTGCTGGCGGCGGTCTGCATCCACGTGGCCGCTGCGCTGAAGCACGCGGTCGTCGACCGCGACGGCGTGATGCGCCGGATGCTGCCGTGATCCCGTCTCCGTTTTTCCATCCGCAAGGAACATCATGCCGAACCGCTTCCGCACCCTGTCATCGTCCTGCCGGGTCGCCGCGATCCTCGCGGGCGCGGCGCTCCTGCCTGCCGCGCACGCCGCGCTGCTGAAAGTCGATCCGGCCGCCAGCACGGTGACCGCCACCTTCAAGCAATTGAACGTGCCGGTCGAGGCGAAGTTCAAGCGCTTCACCGCGCGCATCGACTTCGATCCGACCGCGCCGGCAGCGTCGAAGGCCGCGGTCGACATGGACGTCACCAGCTTCGATCTCGGCGACGCCGACTACAACCGCGAGGTGATGAAGAAGGAATGGTTCGACGCCGCGCGCTATCCGACCGCGACCTTCGTCTCGCGCTCGATCAAGCCGGCCGCCGGCAACCGCTACGACGTCGCCGGCACGCTGACGATCAAGGGCAAGAGCGCCGACGTGCAGTTCCCGATCACGCTGACCAGGCAGGGCGCGCGCGAGGTGTTCGACGGCACGCTGCCGATCAAGCGGCTGACCTACGACATCGGTACCGGCGAATGGAAGGACACCAGCGTGGTTGCCGACGAGGTGCTGATCAAGTTCCACATCGTCGCGCAATGACGCGCCGCGTTTCGCTCACTCCCCCTGCCAGAAGGAAAGCCATGTCCTCCAAGTTCTTCCTCGCCGCGATGTTCGCGCTCGCCGCCGGCGCCGCGCCGCTCGCTTCCGCCGCGACTTCCGCCTCTACGTCCACCTACACCGTCGACCCGAGCCATACCTATCCGAGCTTCGAGGCCGACCATCGCGGCCTGTCGATTTTCCGCGGCAAGTTCGACAAGACCAGCGGCACCGTCACGCTCGACCGCGCGGCGGGCACCGGGGCGGTCGACATCGTCATCGACGCGGCGTCGGTCGATTTCGGCAACGCGAAGATGAACGAGCATGCGCGCGGCGACGAGATGTTCAACGTCGCGAAATATCCGACCATCACCTACCGCGCCAAGTCGATGACCTTCAAGGACGGCCGCCCGGCCACCATCGACGGCGAACTGACGATGCTCGGCGTCACCAAGCCGGTGAAGCTGACGGTGGACAAATTCGCCTGCGACATCCATCCGATGCTCAAGCGCGAAGTGTGTGGCGCCGACGCCAAGGGCGAATTCAACCGCGCCGATTTCGGCATGACCGTCGGCCTGCCCAAGTTCTCGCCGGAAACCAGGCTGGCGATCCAGATCGAGGCGATCAAGACCGAGTGACGGTTTGCGTTGCATCAGCGGCGCGCCGGGAGGACGGTGAACCAACCGGTCGCGCGGCGACTCGTAGTGCCATCGCCCACTTGCCCACTCAGGAGACAGCCATGAAAATCAATCGCCGGTCTTTCGTCATCCACTCGGTTCTCGGGTCCGCCGCGCTTGCCGCAAGCGGCGTCGCTCGCGCACAGGGCACCAAGGAAAAAGTGTCCGAATCCGATCCGCAGGCCGCCAGCCTCGGCTACAAGGACGACGCAGCCAACGTCGACAAGGCCAAGTTTCCGAAATACCAGCCCGGCCAGCAGTGCGCCGGCTGCCAGTTCTATCAAGCGGCCGGCGGCAGCAGCGGAACCGGCCCGTGCGCGGTGTTCGGCGGCAAGCTGGTCAGCGCGAAAGGCTGGTGCAGCGCCTACGTGAAGAAGGCAGGTTGAGCGCGCACCGCCCCGCTTCCGAAAACAAAAAACCAGCCCGCGGGCTGGTTTTTTGTTGGGCGCCGGACGGCGATCCGGATCACACCACCGCGCCGTTGGTCGTGTCCTTTTCCTTGACCGGCTTGATCAAATCCTCGCGCTTGACGCCGAGCCACATCGCGACCGCGGCAGCGACGAACACCGACGAGTAGATGCCGAACAGGATGCCGATGGTCAGCGCGACCGCGAAGAAATGCAGGGTCGGACCGCCGAACAGCAGCATCGACAGCACCATCATCTGGGTCGAGCCGTGGGTGATGATGGTGCGCGAGATGGTGCTGGTGATCGCGTGGTTCATCACCTCGGGCGTCGGCAACCGGCCGTGCCGGCGGTCGCGGAAGGTTTCGCGCACCCGGTCGAACACCACCACCGATTCGTTGACCGAGTAGCCGAGCACCGCCAGCACCGCGGCCAGCACCGTCAGCGAGAACTCCCATTGGAAGAACGCGAAGAAGCCGAGGATGATCACCACGTCGTGCAGGTTGGCGATGATCGCCGCGACCGCGAATTTCCATTCGAAGCGGAACGCGAGGTAGATCATGATGCCGACGACGACCATGCCGAGCGCCATCAGGCCGTCGTGAGCCAGCTCGTCCCCGACCTGCGGGCCGACGAACTCGACCCGCTGCAGCGCCACCTCCGGCGCCTGCGCCTTGAGCGCCGTCATCACCTTCTGGCTCAGCTGCGTCGAGCTGACGTTTTTCTGCGTCGGCAGCCGGATCATCACGTCGCGCGCGGTGCCGAAGCTCTGCACCTGGTTGTCGGCGTAGCCGGCATCCACGATCGCCTTGCGGATCGCCTCGATGTCGGCCGGTTTCTGGTAGGTGACTTCCATCACCGTGCCGCCGGTGAACTCGATCGACAGGTGCAGGCCCTTGTGCAGCAGGAAGAACACCGCCAGCGCGAAGGTCAGCGCCGAGATCGCATTGAAGATCAATGCGTGGCGCATGAACGGGATGTCTTTCCTGATCCGGAAAAATTCCATGATGAGAGTCTCTTTCTATGCGGTACGGGAGCGGCAACGCAAGGGCGTCACGCGTTCGGTTTCCAGATCTGGCCGATCGACACACTCGCCAGCTTGCGCTTGCGGCCGTACCAGAGGTTGACCACACCGCGCGAGAAGAACACCGACGAGAAGATCGACGTCAGGATGCCGAGCACGTGGACCACGGCGAAGCCGCGGATCGCGCCGGAGCCGAAGATCAGCAGCGCCAGGCCGGCGATCAGCGTGGTCACGTTGGAGTCGAGAATCGTCGCCCAGGCGCGTTCGAAGCCGGCAGCGATCGCCGCCTGCGGCGTGTTGCCGTGGCGCAGTTCCTCGCGGATGCGTTCGTTGATCAGCACGTTGGCGTCGATCGCCATGCCCAGCGTCAGCGCGATCGCGGCGATGCCGGGCAGCGTCAGCGTCGCCTGCAGCGTCGACAGCACCGCCACCAGCAGCAGCAGGTTGACCGACAGCGCCAGCACGCTGAAGAAGCCGAACAGCAGGTAGTAGACGATCATGAACACGGTGATCGCGGCGAAGCCGTACATCGTCGAGTCGAAGCCTTTCCGGATGTTGTCGGCGCCGAGCTGCGGGCCGATGGTGCGCTCCTCGATGATTTCCATCGGCGCGGCCAGCGAGCCGGCGCGCAGCAGCAGCGCGAGGTCGGACGCGGCCTGCGGCGTGCCCATGCCGGTGATCTGGAAGCGCGAGCCGAGCTCGTCGCGGATCGTCGCCACCGTCAGCACCTCGCCCTTGCCCTTCTCGAACAGCACGATCGCCATCAGCTTGCCGATCTTGTCGCGGGTCGCCTCGCGCATCCGGCGGCCGCCGTCGCCGTTCAGGTCGATGCTGACCGCCGGCTGCTGGTTCTGGTCGAA
>JBQCGO010000331.1:0-9300 GCA_051955575.1 Burkholderiaceae bacterium | reverse complement strand
GCCGCTTCAGCAGCTCGCTGGTACCGGCGCCGGCCTCGCCCGGATCGAGCGCGTGGATTCCCAGTCCGGCATGGCGTTCTTCAGACATTGCGCAAAGCTCCTATGGCAGATCGGTGGCCGGACGGTGACGGTGCGTGGCGACGCGCGCTTGCCGGCGATGCGCGAGGCGCTGCTGCACGCCGGCGAACACCACCGGCACGAAGAACAGCGTCGACACGGTGGCGAACAGCAGGCCGCCGATGACGGCGCGGCCGAGCGGCGCGTTCTGCTCGGCGCCCTCGCCGAGACCGAGCGCCATCGGAATCATGCCGATGATCATCGCCAGCGCCGTCATCAGCACCGGCCGGATCCGGGTCGCGCCGGCTTCCAGCGCGGCCGACAGCACCGGCACGCCCTCGGCCAGCCGGTCGCGCGCGAACGCGACCAGCAGGATGCTGTTGGCGGTGGCCACGCCGACGGTCATGATCGCGCCGGTCAGCGCCGGCACGCTCAGCGTGGTACCGGTGATGAACAGCATCCACGCGATCCCGGCCAGCGCCGCCGGCAGCGCGGCGATCACGATGGCGGCGTCGATCCACGACTGGAAATTGACCACGATCAGCAGGTAGACCAGCACGATCGCCATGCCGAGGCCGACCAGCAGGCCGACGAACGACGCCTGCATCGTCTGCACCTGACCGCGGACCGACAGGGTGGTGCCGCGCGGCAGGCGCGAGCGGATCGCGTCGGTGCGCTGCTCGACCTGGCGCGCGACGCTGGCTAGGTCGGTGCCCTGCACGCTGACGTAGACGTCGATCGCCGGCTTGATGTTGTAGCGCGAGACCACCGCGAGGCTGCGGTCGGGTGCGGCTTCGACCAGGTTGCCGAGCAGCTGCGGCGCGCGGCCGCCGGCCCCGGCAGCCACCGGGATATTCAACAGCGCGTCGAGCGAATCGATCCGGTACTGCGGCGCCTGCACCGCGATGTTGTAGACCACGCCGTTCTGCGGGTTGAGCCAGAACGCCGGCGCGGTCTGCGAGCTGCCGGACAGCGCGATCAGCAGGTTCTGGCCGACGTTGGCGGCGGTCATGCCGACCTGCTGCAGCCGCGAGCGGTCCGCCTGCAGGCTGATCGCCGGGTTGTCGAGCCGCTGCTGCACGTGGACGTCGACCGCGCCGGGAACCGCGCGCAGCGACTTGGCCAGCTCGCCGGCCAGCGCGGCGTTCTTCGCCATCGCCGGGCCGGAGAACTGCACGTCGATCGCCGCCGGCAGGCCGAAGTTCAGGATCTGCGTGACGATGTCGGCCGGCTGGAAGAAGAACTCGATGCCGGGGAAGCGCTTCGGCAGTTCGGCGCGCAGCCGGGTGACGAATTCCTCGGTCGGACGATGCCCTTCGCGCAGCGACAGCAGGATCTCGCCGTCCAGCGTGCCGATGGTGCCGGCGTTGCTGTACGAGAGGTTGATGCCGCTGTTGGGCACGCCGAGGTTGTCGAGGATGGTGTCAAGCTGGTCGGCCGGCACGAGCTCGCGGATCGCGACCTCGACGCGGTCGGCGATACGCGCGGTTTCCTCGATCCGGGTGCCGGTCGGCGCGCGCATGTGCAGCCGGATCTGGCCGGCGTCGACGTTGGGGAAGAAGTCGCGACCGAGGAACGGATAGAGCAGGCAGGACAACAGGCAGAAACCCAGGAAGCCGAACGCGAACGTGCGCCGGTTCGCCAGCAGCGCCGACAGCGTCAGCGTATAGGCGCGCCGCACCCGCTCGAACTGGCGGTCGAAGCTGCGGTACAGGCGCTGCAGCAGACTCGGCTGCGCGCCGGCCTGGTCGCCGTGCGCGCCGCCCCCACCCGCGCCGCCCATCAGCAGCATCACCAGCGTCGGCACCAGCGTGCGCGACAGCAGGTACGACGCCGCCATCGCGAACACCACCGCCTCGGCCAGCGGCACGAACAAAAAGCGCGCGACGCCGGACAGGAAGAACATCGGCACGAACACGATGCAGATGCACAGCGTGGCGACGAACACCGGCACGCCGATCTCGCCGGCGCCGACCAGGATCGCCTCGTTCAGCTCGGTGCCCATGTGCAGGTGGCGCTCGATGTTCTCGATGGTCACGATCGCCTGGTCGACCAGGATGCCGACCGACAGCGCCAGGCCGCCGAGCGTCATCAGGTTGAGCGTCTCGCCCAGCATCTGCAGCGCCAGGATCGACGCCAGGATCGACAGCGGGATGGTTAGCGCGATGATCAAGGTGCTGCGCCAGTTGCCGAGGAACAGCAGCACCATCGCCGCGGTCAGGCCGGCGGCGATCAGCGCCTCGGTGATCACGCCCTCGACCGCGGCCTTGACGAACACAGACTGGTCGAACAGCGGCGTGACCTTGACGTCCTTCGGCAGCAGCTGCTCGGCCTGCGGCAGCAGCGCGCGCAGGTTGGCGACGATGTCCAGCGTCGACGCGCCGCCGTTCTTCAGGACCGACAGCAGCACGCCGCGCTCGCCGTCGCGCCGCACGATGTTGGTCTGCGGCGAGAAGCCGTCGCGCACCTGGGCGACGTCGCGCAGATAGGTGGTCGCGCCGCCGGCGGTACGCACCGGCAGTTCGTTCAGGCCGGCGATCTCGTCCGGCGAACCGTTCAGCTTGATGTTGTACTCGGTCGCGCCGAACTTGGCGGTGCCGGACGGCAGGATCAGGTTCTGGGTGTTGATCGCGTTGACCGCGTCGATCGGCGCCATGCCGCGCGCCTGCAGCGCCTGCAGGTCGAGGTCGACCGAGATCAGGCGCGCCTTGCCGCCATAAGGGTACGGAATCGCCACGCCCGGAATCGTCACCAATTGCGGGCGCAACTGGTTGATCGCGCTGTCGAACACCGTCTGCTCGGGCAGCGTCGGGCTCGACAGCGCGAGCTGGATCACCGGGATGCTGGACGCCGAATACTTGATCACCAGGGGCGGCGTCATCCCCGGCGGCATCTGCTTGACCTGGGTCTGGACCGACGACACCACCTGCGCGATCGCGGTCTGGATGTTGGCGTTGGGCTGGAAGAAGACCTTGATGACGGTGACGCCGGACAGCGACTGCGACTCGATGTGCTCGATGTCGCTGACCAGCGTGGTCAGGCTGCGTTCGCTCTGGGACGCGACCCGCTGCCCCATTTCCTCGGCCGACAGCCCGTTGTAGTTCCAGATGATGCTGACGACCGGGATGTTGATTTCCGGAAAGATGTCGGTCGGCATCGTACGCAGCGCCAGCGGCGTGGCAAGCACGATCAGCAGCGCCATCACGAGGAAGGTGTATGGGCGCCGCAACGCCAACTGAACCATTGACACCGGGAATTGCCTCCGTTGAGAGGCGGCCATTATAGGAGCCGATTCCGGAGCCGGACGAGAGAAATTTGCACGTCTGCATGAATCCGGATGCGTCCGGCAAACGCGGCCCGCTGACGCGGATCAGCGCCCGGCCGGCACCTCGCCCCTAGAATGCCGGAGTTCCCTCTTCCCGTTCGCGACCCGACCGCCACCGATGCCAACCGCTCCCGGCGACATCCCCCGCCGCCTCGACCGCCTGCCCTGGTCGGCCTGGCACTGGCGCGTGGTGATCGCGCTCGGCGTGGCCTGGGTGCTGGACGGTCTCGAAGTCACGCTCGCGGGTTCGATCGGCAGCGTGCTGGAACGGCCCGACACGCTCGGGCTCACCGCGGCGCAAGTCGGCTGGAGCGGTTCGCTCTACGTCGGCGGCGCGGTGATCGGCGGGCTGGTGTTCGGCCGGCTGACCGACCGCTTCGGCCGCAAGAAGCTGTTCATGACCACGCTCGCGGTCTACATGGCGGCCACGCTGGCGACCGCGTTCTCGCCGGACTTCGCGGTGTTCGCGCTCTGCCGCTTCGCCACCGGCTTCGGCATCGGCGGCGAGTATGCGGCGATCAATTCCGCGATCGACGAACTGATCCCGGCGCGAGTGCGCGGCCGCGTCAACCTCGCGATCAACTGCAGCTTCTGGATCGGCGCTGCGCTCGGCGCGGGCTTGAGCCTGGTGCTGCTCGATCCGCGCGTGCTCGGCCCGGCAACCGGCTGGCGCGCCTGCTTCGTGCTGGGCGCGACGCTGGCCGCGGGAATCGTGTTGGTGCGGCGCCACGTGCCGGAAAGCCCGCGCTGGCTGGCCATGCACGGCCGGCACGCAGAGGCGGAACGGGTGGTCGCCGGCATCGAGGCCGAAATCGAGGCCGACCTCGCGCGGCAAGACCTTGCGCTGCCGCCGCTGGCGGAAAGCGCCCCGGCCGCGGCGACTCGTGCCGGCATGCCGTCCTACCGCCAGGTGGCCGAAGTGCTGCTGCGCCGCTACCGTGCCCGCAGCGCGGTGGTGCTGACGATGATGGTGGCGCAGGCGTTCTTCTACAACGCGATCTTCTTCACCTACGCGCTGGTGCTCACGCGCTTCTACGGCGTGCCCGCCACCGACGTCTCGCTCTACATCTTCCCGTTCGCGCTCGGCAACGTGCTCGGGCCGATCGTGCTCGGACCGCTGTTCGACAGCTTCGGCCGGCGCCGGATGATCGCCCTCACTTATCTCCTGACCGGCGCCGGCCTGGCGTTCACCGGCTGGGCCTTCATGCAGGGATGGCTCGACGCGCGCACCCAGGCGCTGTGCTGGTCCGCCGTGTTCTTCGTCGCCTCGGCCGCGGCCAGTTCGGCCTATCTCACCGTCAGCGAAGTGTTCCCGCTGCCGATGCGCGCGCTGGCAATCTCGATCTTCTACGCGCTCGGCACCGGCACCGGCGGCTTCATCGCGCCGGCCGTGTTCGGCTGGCTGATCGAAGGCGGCGACCGCGGCGCGGTGGCGGCCGGCTATGCGGTCGGCGCCGTGCTGGCCGCCGCCGCCGGCCTGCTCGCGCTGCGCTACGGCGTCGACGCCGAGCGCCGCCCGCTCGAGGAGATCGCGCCCGGCCACGCGGACGACGCGACACGATCGTGAACGCGCTGCATCGGCTTGCCTGATCGCCGATCGCTCGACGGCCGGCCGCCTGGCCAATCGCGTTCCCGCACACCCGCTCCTGCAGCAGCGTCTCGGCCGCCTTCCTGCACCGGCCCTGCCGCCCATTGGGGGCGCCATTGCAGCGAAGCCGCCACGAAAAGCACTTCGTCTCTGGCCCGGCCCGGATTTCCGCAGTATGCTGTTGCACCACGGAAAGCCAGCTCGGCATCCGATTTCCTTCCGGGGCGTTTCGCCTGCCATGTCCTCTCTCGTAACCGTCCTGACGCGGACGCGCGCTGCCGGCGCCGTCTACGCCGTTTGCGCGGTTTGCGCCGGCCGGCGCCGGGACGCGCGAACCGGCCTTTCCGCCCGCGTCCGGTCGCCGTTGCCGACCGTGGCCGACACACGATGCGTTGCCGCATCGCCTGCATGAACGCGCTGCTCCTGCCGTCGCACCGCTTCGCCGCGCTGGTCCTCGCGCTGATTCCGCCATCGTGCCGGGACGACCGCCTCACCAAGCTGCGCGCGCACAACCTGGTCGTGTCGCTGCTGCTGTCGGCGGTTCTGGTCCCGGCCTACGGCCTTTTCTACGCGGTGGCGGGCGACCCGACGTGCGGATGGTCTTGCCTCGCCGCGATGGCGCCGATCCTGCTGTCGATGCTGCTGCTGCGCGTCGGCGGACGCCTCGCCGCCGCACGCGAACTGCTTCTGGCCGCCCTCTTCACGCTGATCCTGTTCCTTACCTACCGGCTCGGCGGCATCGCGGCGCCGTCGGCCACCTGGCTGGTGGTCTGCGCGGTGATCGGCATGGTCTCCGGCAGCATTCGCACCGGCCTGCTCTGGTCGGCGCTGAGCGTGGCCGGCCTCACCTTGATGTATGTGCTGGGTGTCGCCGGCGTCCCGTTTCCGGCGCCCCGCATCGACGACATGCCGCGGCTATACGCGTTATCGGCGATCAGCCTGGCGATGACGATCTCGGTCTACCTGGTCATCCTGGAAACCAGCATCGCGCGCTTCGCCAGAAAATGGAGCGACGCGGTGGTCGTGATCCGCGACATGGCGATCCGCGACGAACTCACCGGGGTCTGCAACCGGCGCGAGATCCTGCGGCTGGCGGAACTGGAAAGGGAGCATGCGCAACGGAAGACGCCGGCCGCGGCGCTCTGCGTCTGCCTGATCGACCTCGACTACTTCAAGTCGGTCAACGACCGTTTCGGACACGGCGTCGGCGACGCGGTCCTGCGCGCGTTTGCGGCGGCCATGCAGGACGGCATCCGCAAGACCGATCATTTCGGCCGCTACGGCGGCGAGGAATTCCTGCTGGTGCTGCCCGGCGTGGACGGCCCGCGCGCCGGCCTGCTCGCGGAAAAGCTTCGGCAGCGCATCGCGCAACTGGCCTTTCCGGAAATGCCGGGACTCTCGGTCACGATCTCGATCGGCATCGCGCAATTCGCAGACGGTGAATCGCTGCCGCGCACGATCTTTCGCGCGGATCGCGCACTGTACGAGGCCAAGGACGGCGGCCGCGACCAGGTGGTGGTCGCGGCATAGCCAGCGCCGTCCTGCCGCCGGCCGGGCTTTCCATTCTTCGCGCCGGACAAGAAAAAACGCGCCGGGCGTTGCCGCCGCGGCGCGTTTCGGGGTCGATCGAAGTCGATCAGAACTTCGACGGATCCCAGTCGGTTTCCTTATGGATCGCTTCGATCAGTTCCTTGCCGATCACCGGCTCGAACTGCTTGTGCAGCGGCGCCAGCGCCTTCTTGTACGCCTTCTTCTCGGCCGGGGTCAGCTCGATCACCTGCATCTTGGTCTTCTTCAGCTGTGCCAGCGCCTGGTCGTTGTCTTCCTGCGCGCTGTTGTTGAAGAAGGTGGTGGTGTCCTTCACCACGCCGTCCATGATCTTGCGGATGTCCGGCGGCAGGCCGTCCCAGAACTTCTTGTTCGCCACCAGCGTGTAGTTGTGGAAGCTGTGGTTGGTCATCGTCATGTACTTCTGCACTTCGTAGAACTTCTGCGTCAGGATGTTCGACGTCGGGTTTTCCTGGCCGTCGACCGCGCCGGTCTGCAGAGCCATGTAGAGCTCGGAGAACGCCATCACCTGCGGGTTCGCGCCGAGCAGGCGCACCTGCGCATCGATCACCTTCGACGGCGTGATCCGCATCTTCAGGCCCTTCCAGTCCGCCGGCTTCTGCAACGGCACGTTGGCGGTGACTTCCTTGAACGCGTTGTCCCAGAATGCAAGGCCGGCGATGCCTTTCTTGTCGAGCTTCTTCAGCATGCCCTTGCCGATCGGGCCCTGGGTGATCTTGTGCGCCTCTTCGAGGCTGTCGAAGATGTACGGCAGGTCGAACACCTGGAATTCATTCATGCCCATCGAGGTGAGCTTGGACGACAGCGGCGCCAGCACCTGGACCGAGCCGAGCTGAAGCGCTTCCATCTCTTCCTTGTCCTTGTACAGCGTGCTGTTCGGATAGACCTCGACCTTCACGCGGCCGTTGGTGCGCTCCTCCGCCAGCTTCTTGAAGTATTCGGCGGCTTTGCCCTTCGGCGTGTCGGGCGCGACGACGTGGCTGAACTTGATGACGATCGGATCGGCGGCCCAGGCGGACGCGGCGAAGGCGAACGTCGCCACCGCGACGACGAGCTTGGTGAATTTCATTGTCTGTCTCCTTGTATTGATCGAACGACCACGGTTCACCGTGTCCCGCGCAGGGTAGCCCGAACCGCGCTGCCGGGTCCAGCAATCGGATTTAATTCAGTAGTGACCGGGAGACAATAATCCGGGAGACCGGCGTCGCGTGCCGTTCGTGCGTTATTCGTGCGCTATCCGAGTTTGCGGCGCTGCTTGTCGTCGTACATGCGCCGGTCGACTACCGCCAGCATTCGCTCCAGGCTCGAAAGGGTCCGGTGGTCGAACTCGGCCAGCCCGATGCTGCAGGCCACCGCGTAGCCGCACGTCCGCTCCCGGTTGCGCGCGTCCAGTTCGGCGCGCAGCCGCTCGCTCGCCGCGCGCGCCTCGTCGAGCGACGCGCCGGGCAGAACCACCACGAATTCGTCGCCGCCGAGCCGGGCGATCACGTCCGAGTTGCGGAAGGTCTTGCGCAGCAGGTCCGCGAAGGAAACCAGCACACCGTCTCCTTCGGCATGGCCGAAGCGGTCGTTGATCGCCTTGAAACCGTCGAGGTCGAAGAACATCGCCGCGACCGGATGGCTGCCGCGCCGGCAGACGTCGATCATCTTCTCCCCGATCGCGAACAGCCCGCGACGGTTCGACAGCCCGGTCAGCTCGTCGGTGGTCGCCATCGACAGCGCCATCAATTCGCGCTGCACCGTTACGCCCAGGTCGCGCAGCAACTGTTCGTCTTCGGGCGCGAACCGGCGCGGCTTGGTGTCGATCACGCAGAGCGTGCCCAGGCGCGTGCCCCCGCCGGCGTCGAGCGGATAACCCGCATAGAACCGTATCCCCGGCTCGCCCGTGACGAGCGGGTTGTCGGCGAATCGCTCGTCCGTCGTGGCGTCCGGCACGACGAGGATTTCTCCAGTCAGGATCGCGTGACCGCAGAAGGACACGTCGCGCGGCGTCTGCCGCACGGGCAGGCCGATGCACGACTTGAACCATTGCCGGTTCTCGTCGACCAGGCTGACCAGGGCGATCGGCACGTCGAACACGCGCCGGGTGATGCGCGTGAGACGATCGAAGCGTTCGTCGGGACCGGTATCGAGAATGTTCAGCGCCCGCAGCGCGGCGAGGCGGCTGGCTTCGTTCGAGGGTACGTCAGGGGATGTCATCGCTGATGGAAGGGAAGGAAGACCGGATGCGATCGCACCGGCCGGGGAGCCTTCCCGGGTATTTCAAAATCAAAAGGCAACCGAGGAACGAGGCGCTTGCGCGCGATGGCGGGGAGTTGCCGGCACCGGCAACTCCCCGCTTGTCGTCAGCATACAGGAACGGAGGAAGGAAAGAAGGCGAGTGTCAGAATTCTTCCCAATCGCCGCCGGCGGTTGCGGCAGGTTGGAGCGGCTGGATCGGCTGTGCCGGCTGTGCAACCCGAGGCACCGCCACGGCGCTGCCCGCCTTGCCCGTTGCCTTGCTCGCCAGCTTGCTTGCCGGTTTGCTCGTTGCCGGCTTGGCCGCTGCTGTTGCTGCCTCTGTTGCTGCTGTTGCTGTTGCTGTTGCTGTTGCTGCCACTGCCGCCGGCTGGGCGCCATGGCCCCGATCGAGCTGGAACACCGCCACCACCTGGGCCAGCTTGCCGGCCTGTTCCTGCATGCTCTCGGCCGCCGCCGATGCTTCTTCCACCAGCGCCGCATTCTGTTGCGTCACCTGGTCCATCTGCCCGATCGCCTGATT
>JBQCGO010000330.1:0-6715 GCA_051955575.1 Burkholderiaceae bacterium | reverse complement strand
AATTCCTTGACCTTTCCCTGCACCTTCGGCATCCGGGTCATGCCGCCGACCAGGATCACGTCCTGGATATCGGACACCTTGACGCCGGCGTCCTTGATCGCGATGCGGCACGGCTCGATGGTACGGGTGATCAGTTCCTCGACCAGCGATTCCAGCTTGGCGCGGGTGATCTTCATGGTCAGGTGCACCGGAGCGCCGTTGGCCATGGCGATGTAAGGCTCGTTGATCTCGGTCTGCTGCGCCGACGACAGCTCGATCTTCGCGCGCTCGGCGGACGCCTTGATCCGCTGCAGCGCGATCGGATCCTTCGACAGGTCGAGGCCGTTGATCTTCTTGAACTCGTCGATGATGTAATCGATGATGCGCTGGTCGAAGTCCTCGCCGCCGAGGAAGGTGTCGCCGTTGGTCGACAGCACCTCGAACTGTTTCTCGCCGTCGACGTCGGCGATCTCGATGATCGAGATGTCGAAGGTGCCCCCGCCCAAGTCATAGACGGCAATCTTGCGGTCGCCCTTCTCGTTCTTGTCGAGGCCGAAGGCCAGCGCGGCCGCGGTCGGCTCGTTGATGATGCGCTTGACGTCCAGGCCGGCGATGCGGCCGGCGTCCTTGGTCGCCTGGCGCTGCGCGTCGTTGAAGTAGGCCGGCACGGTGATCACGGCCTCGGTCACTTCCTCGCCGAGATAGTCTTCAGCGGTCTTCTTCATCTTGCGCAGCACTTCGGCCGAGATTTGCGGCGGCGCGAGCTTCTTGTCGCGCACCTGGACCCAGGCGTCGCCGTTGTCGGCCTTGACGATCTGGTACGGCATCAGGCCGATGTCCTTCTGGACTTCCTTCTCGTCGTACTTGCGGCCGATCAGGCGCTTGACCGCGTACAGCGTGTTCTTCGGATTGGTGACCGCCTGGCGCTTGGCCGGCGCGCCGACCAGAATCTCGCCGTCTTCCTGATAAGCGATCACGGACGGCGTGGTGCGCGCGCCCTCGGAGTTCTCGATCACTTTCGGCTGGCCGCCTTCCATCACGGCGACGCAGGAGTTGGTGGTGCCGAGATCGATGCCAATGATTTTGCCCATGGGATGTTCCTTTACAGAGTGCGTTGGATTTGTCTGCTTTTTAATATGTGGAAAGACAGCAAGCTTTCAAGACGGTGTGCATGGAAAACCCGGCATCCCGGCACAGCTGTTTGCGGCACGTCATTGAGCCACGGTCACCAATGCCGGCCGCAGCAGCCGGTCGGCGATCATGTAGCCCTTCTGCAGCACCGACACGATGGTGTTCGCCTCCTGGTTCGCCTGCACCATCGAGATCGCCTGATGCTTCATCGGGTCGAGCTTCTCGCCGGCGGCCGGATTCACCTCGACCAGCCGGTGCTTTTCGAACGCAGACGACAACTGGCGCAGCGTCATGTCGACGCCCTCCTTCAGCGACTCGACCGACGGCGTATCCACTTTCAACGCCATTTCCAGGCTGTCCTTCACCGGCACCAGCGCTTCGGCGAAATTCTCGATCGCGAATTTGTGGGCGCGGGCGATGTCTTCCTGCGCGCGGCGGCGCACGTTCTCGGTATCGGCGCGGGCGCGCAGGAAGGCTTCCTGCATCTCGGCCGCCTTCGCTTCGGCAGCCTCCAGCTTCTCGCGCATCTCGGTCCCGCTGGCGTCGGACTGTGCCGACGCCGGCGCTTCCGCGTCCTGCGACACGTCAGGCGCGACGACGTCGTCTTCCGACAGCGTGGGTTCGATCCGCTTCTCGTTTTCCTGCATCTGAAAATCTCCGCAATGGTGAATGGTGGGCGAATGCGACTGCGCGTTTTCCGCCTGCACGTTTGCGGAAGATATGGGGATCGTCCCTGCCGGTTCAAGAGGAGTTGCCAGAAAGGAATTTCCATTCGCCGGCAAGGCGGGCCGGCCGCGCTGCGCAAGCGCGCGCCGTGAAAAAACGCGGCGATGCCCGTCAAGTTTGGTTGCCAATGTAACATCAATCGCCGGCGCGCCGGGTTGCGCCAAGACAAACTCGGGCAACCGGCGACGAGGCGGATGCTTCAGCGGTTCGCGCCCACGCGGCGCGCCTCGGCGGCCGAGGCGGCAGCGGCTTCACGCCTTGCCTGGTGCGCCGCCGCGCCGGCGGCGGTGTCCCAGCCGGCCAGCTCACGCAAGGCGATGTCGGCCAGCGCATGCAGCCACGCAGGCTGTTCGTTCAGACAGGGGATGTAGTGGAAGGTCTTGCCGCCAGCGGAGAGGAAATCGTGCCGCACTTCCATCGCGATTTCTTCCAGCGTCTCGAGACAGTCGCTGGTGAAGCCGGGGCAGATCACATCGACCCGCCCCACGCCTTCGCGTGCCAGCGCCTGCAGCGTCGGGGCGGTGTACGGCTGGATCCATTCGGCGCGCCCGAAGCGGGACTGGAACGTGACCAAGTACTGCTCCGGCGTCAGGCCGAGCTCGGCCGCCAGCAGGCGCGCGGTCTTGCGGCATTCGCAGTGATACGGATCGCCCAGCATCAGCGTGCGTTTCGGCACGCCGTGGAAACTCATCACCAGCCGATCGGGGCGGCCGTGCGCTTCCCAGTGCGTCAGCACCGATGCCTTCAGCGCCGCGATATAGCCCGAATCGTCATGGTAATGCCTGACCAGCCGCAGCGCCGGGACGTTGCGCACCTGCCGGAAATGGTCGAACACCGCGTCCCAGAGCGATGCAGTCGTGGTGCCCGAGTACTGCGGATAGGCCGGGAGCACGAGAATCCGGTCGCAGCCGTCGGTCTTCAACTGGTCCAGGATGGCGGGAATCGACGGATTGCCGTAGCGCATCGCGTAGGCAACCCGCACGTCGTGGCCGCGCTCGCCGAGATATCCCTGCAGCAGCCGCGCCTGCTTCTCGGTATGCACCTTCAGCGGCGAGCCTTCGTTGGTCCAGATCGACGCATATTTCTGCGCCGACTTCTTCGAGCGGATCGGCAGGATGATCCCGTACAGGATCGGCCACCAGGCCGCCTTCGGTATCTCCACCACCCGGCCGTCGGACAGGAACTGCTTCAGGTAACGGCGCACCGCCTCAGGCGTCGGCGCATCCGGCGTGCCGAGATTCATCAGCACCACGCCGGTGCGGGCGACGGTGCCGTGGGCGTGATCGGGTTCTTTGCGGAAGGGCATCGGTGGTGGCGATCAAAAGGAATGGAACGGAATCAGGCAAGCCAAGAGCGCCCCGGCATGCGCAACGGCGATGACGACGCCTACGACGCCAGCAGCTCGCGCGCGTGCTTGCGGGTGGTGGCCGTGATCTCCAGGCCGCCCAGCATCCGGGCGATCTCTTCGACCCGGCCGCGCGCGTCCAGCGCGTCGATCGCCGACACCGTGCGGCCGTCGTCGCGCGCGGCCTTGGCCACCTGGAAATGCTGATTGCCCTGGCTGGCGACCTGCGGCAGGTGCGTCACGCACAGTACCTGGCGATCCTGGCCGAGGCGCTTGAGCAGCCGGCCGACCACTTCGGCAACCGCGCCGCCGATGCCGCTGTCGACCTCGTCGAAGATCAGCGTCGGCGTGGCGGTGCTGCTTGAGGTGATCACCGAAATTGCGAGCGAGATGCGCGCCAGTTCGCCACCGGAAGCGACCTTGGCCAGCGGGCGCGGCGCGACGCCGGCGTGTCCCGCGACCAGGAATTCCGGCTGCTCCAGTCCATAGGTTGCCGGCTCGCCGACGTTCAGCCCGACCACGAAGCGGCCGCCGGCCATGCTCAATTCCTGCATCGCCGCGGTGACCGCGTCGCCGAGCGTTTCCGCGGCGGCGGCGCGCGCCGCCGACAGCTTGCGCGCGAGCGCCATGTATCCAGCCTTGAGCTTGTCTTCCTGCTTCTTCAGCGCCTCGATGTCGGTGGCGTCGGCCAACTGGCGCAACTGCGCCGACAGCGACTCGCATTCCTGCGGCAGGTCTTCCGGCGCGACGCGGAAACGGCGTGCCGCCGAGTGCAGCGCTTCCATCCGCGACTCGACTTCCTGCAAGCGCGCCGGATCGAGTTCGACCCGGTCGAGATAGGCATTCAGGCTGTAGACCGCTTCCTGCAACTGGATGCGCGCCGGCTCCAGCACCTCGAGCACCGGTTTCAGCGCGGCATCGACGTCGGACAGCTTGTCGAGCTTGACGGTCAGGTGCGTCAGGCGCGTGAGCATCGGGTCTTCGGATTCGGAAATTGCGCTCAGCGCTTCCTGCGCGCCCTCGATCAGGCTGGCCGCGTGCGACAGCCGGCTGTGTTCGTTGGCGACCTCAGCCCACTCGCCCGGCTTGGCAGCGAGCTTTTCGAGTTCGCCGACCTGCCACTCGAGCCGCTCGCGTTCCTGCAGCACGTTCTTCGCGTCGGCCTCGAACGCTTCACGCTGCTTCGCCACCGCGCGCCAGGCGCGGTACGTGTCGCCGACGGCGCGCACCTGTTCCAGCAGGCCGGCCTGGCTGTCGAGCAGATGTCGCTGCGCGTCGGCCTTCAAGAGCGACTGGTGCGCGTGCTGGCCGTGGATGTCGACCAGCAGTTCGCCGAGCTCGCGCAGTTGCGCGGCGGTGGCGGCGATGCCGTTGACGTAGGCTTTCGAGCGACCGGCGTTGTCGATCACGCGGCGCAGCAGCACCGCGCCGTCTTCGCTGCCGTACTCGTTGGCGTCGAGCCAGGTGGCGATGGCAGCGTCGCCGTCGACCGAGAACTCGGCGCTGATGTCGGCGCGCGCCGCGCCCTCGCGCACCACGCTGGCGTCGCCGCGGCCGCCGAGCACCAGCGTCAGCGCGTCGATCAGGATCGACTTGCCGGCGCCGGTCTCGCCCGTAAACACGGTGAAGCCGGGCGCGAATTCGAGCTCGATGGCATCGACGATGACGAAATCGCGGATCGACAGGGTACGCAGCATGGGAAGGATCAGAGGACTGGTTCGGGTCGTTCTTTGCGGCGCGTCATTTTAACCGACCCTCCACCGACGGATATTCGTTCCAGTGCAGCTTGCCGCGCAGCGTGTCGTAGTAGCTCCAGCCCTGCGGATGGAGGAAGGTCACGGTGTCGGCTGAGCGCCGGATCACCACCCGGTCGTGGTGCCGCAGATGCTCCAGCACCTGCATGTCGAAGTTGGCGCTGCACTCGCGTCCGCCCATCACCTCGATCACGATCTCGACCGAGTCCGGCACCACGATCGGCCGGTTCGACAGCGCGTGCGGCGCGATCGGCACCAGCGCGATGCCGTTCAGCGTCGGATGCAGCAACGGGCCGCCGGCCGACAGCGCATAGGCGGTCGAGCCGGTCGGGGTGGCGACGATCAGGCCGTCCGAGCGCTGGTTGTACATGAAGTGGCCGTCGACCTCGACCTTCAGTTCGGCCATGCCGGACGCGGCGCTGCGCGACAGCACCACGTCGTTGAACGCGAGGCCGTGGAAGATCGGCTGGCCGTCGCGCACCACCACGCCTTCGAGCAACGTGCGCCGCTCGGAATCGACCTTGCCGGCCAGCATTTCGCGCAGCACCGGGATCGCGTCGTCCAGCGGAATGTCGGTCATGAAACCGAGCCGCCCCTGGTTGACGCCGATCAGCGGCACCCCGTAGGGCGCGAGCTGGCGTGCGATGCCGAGCATCGTGCCGTCGCCGCCGACCACCACCACCACGTCGGCGCGGCGGCCGATCTCCTCGATGCTCATCCGTTCCTCGCCGTCGAGCGCCAGGCCGTCGGCGGTGGCGGCCTCGAACGCGACGGTGCGCCCTTCCGCGCGCAGCGCGCCGGCGAGATCCGTCAGAGCCTGCGGCATGCCGCCGGACTGGTACTTGCCGACGATGGCGACGGTTTCGGGCAGGAAGATTTCGGTCGGGAGATGGAGAGGCCACATGTGATCGATTAAACCATATTTCGGCGCCGTGCCGACGGGCTCGGACCGGATCGGTTACGATGCCGGCGCGCCGGGGAAACCGCGCCCGGAAACCGGGACGGCGCTTGAATCTTTCTCATGTCCGAACCGCCCGGCGCGGCTTGAAATCGCCGGCCGGCGAACCAATCTTTCCACCATGCAGCCCACCACGCCGAACGCGCCGATCAAGGCCGTGCTGTTCGACCTCGACGACACGCTGTGGCCGATCCTGCCGGTGATCCAGCGCGCCGAGACGGTGCTGCACGCTTGGCTGGCGGCGCACGCGCCCGGCGTCGCGCAGCGCTTCACGATTGCCGAACTGCGGCAGCGGCGGCTGGCGCTGGCGGCCACGCACCCGCGCTTCCGCTACGACCTGCAGGCGCTGCGCCGCGCCGGACTGGCCGAAGCTTACGATGCCACCGGCGAAGCCCCGGCGACGCTGGACGCGGCGATGGCGGTGTTCGACGCCGAGCGCAACCGGGTCGCGCTCTACGACGACGTGCGCCCGGCGCTGGAACGGATCGGTCGGCGTTTCGCAATCGGCGCGGTGACCAACGGGCCGGCCGATCTGGCGGCGATCGGCATCGCGCCGCATTTCGGCGCAGTGGTCGCGGCGCACGCGTTCGGTTGCGGCAAGCCGGACCCGTCGATCTTCCTCGCCTGCTGCGAGGCGCTGGGCGTGTCGCCGGCCGAGACCGTGCACGTCGGCGACGATCCGCTGCTCGACGTACGCGGCGCACAGGAGGCCGGGCTGCGCGCGGTCTGGATCGACCGCTTCGACCGCGTCCTGCCGCCCGGCGTGGCGCCGGATGGCGTCTGCGCAACACTCGATGATCTCGACGACTGGCTCGATACCCG
>JBQCGO010000329.1:0-8570 GCA_051955575.1 Burkholderiaceae bacterium | reverse complement strand
CCTTCTTCGCCGCGTCGCGGTACTCGGGATACGTCAGCGCGAGGTCGACCATCGTCTCGGCGAGCTCCTTCACCGAGATGTTGTTCCTCGGGTTGCCGATGTTGTAGATGTTGCGCGAGGCGACGCCGCCCTTGTTGGCGATGATCTTCATCAGCGCGTCGATGCCGTCGTCGATGTAGGTGAACGCGCGCTTCTGGTGGCCGCCGTCGACCAGCGAGATGTTCTCGCCGCGCACGATGTGGCCGAAGAACTGGGTCACCACGCGCGAGCTGCCTTCCTTCGGCGTGTGGATCGAGTCGAGGCCGGCGCCGATCCAGTTGAACGGGCGGAACAGCGTGAAATTCAAGCCTTCCTCCATGCCGTAGCCCCAGATCACGCGGTCCATCAGCTGCTTCGCGCATGAGTAGATCCAGCGCGGCTTGTTGATCGGGCCGCAGATCAGCTCGGATTGCTCCGGATCGAATTCCTCGTCGTGGCACATGCCGTACACCTCGGACGTCGACGGGAACACCAGGTGCTTGCCGTACTTGGCGGCCGAGCGGACGATCGGCAGGTTGGCCTCGAAGTCCAGTTCGAATACCCGCAGCGGCTGCTGCACGTAGGTCGACGGCGTGGCGATCGCCACCAGCGGCAGGATCACGTCGCATTTCTTGACGTGGTACTCGACCCATTCCTTGTTGATCGTGATGTCGCCCTCGAAGAAATGCATCCGGGAGCGGTAGCGCTCGTCGGCGAGCAGGTCGGCGATGCGGTCGGTCATCATGTCCATGCCGTACACATGCCAGTCGGTGGTTTCGAGGATGCGCTGCGACAGGTGGTGGCCGATGAAGCCGTTGACGCCGAGGATGAGGACTTTTTTCATGGGTGCGGAAAGGAATGGGAAATTCGGGGCGGGCGGGGTTGGTACACGGCGGCGCCGGGCGCGGTTCGTGGTTCAGCGGGATGTGCCGGAGGCGAGCAGGGCGCGCAATTCGCCGGGCGGCACCTCGGCACCGTCGGACAGCAGGCTGTCGATCCGCAGCATGCGTCCGTCGCCGCAGATGCCGAACACGCGATTATCCACTACCGCCAGTCCGGGCGGCAAATCGGGCACCGGTTCGGACGAGAGCCGCGCGCGGCCGATGACCAGCCGCCGGCCGCCGACGACGGTCCAGGCGCCGGGGTAGGGCGGGGCGACTGCGCGGTGCAGGTTGTAGACCGTCTGCGCCGGCTGGCGCCAGTCGATCTCGCCGTCCTCCGGCTTGCGGCCGCCGAAATAGCTGCCTTGCGACAGGTCGTTGGGCAGCGACGGCGTGCGGCCGGCGAGCATGTCGGGCAAAGCATTCCACAGCGTCTGCTCGGCGGCGACCACGACCTTGCCGAACACTTCGAACGCGGTGTCGTCGGGCAGGATCGGCACTGCGGTCTGCGCGACGATCGGGCCGGCGTCCGGCTTGGCGGCCATCCGGTGCAGCGTCGCGCCGGTTTCGGTCTCGCCGCGCAGCACCGCCCAGTTGATCGGCACCCGGCCGCGGTACTTCGGCAGCAGCGAGCCGTGCATGTTGAACGCGCCGTCCGCGGCAAGATCGAGCAGCGCCTGCGGCAGCATGTGGCGGTAGTAGAAGCTGAACAGGAAATCCGGCCGGATCGCCGCCACGCGCGCCGCGAGGTCGGGCGCGGACGGATCGTCCGGCGCGATGCAGGGCAGGCCGTGTTCGGCGCACAGGCCGGCGACCGATTCGAACCAGATCGTCTCGGCCGGGTTGTCGCGGTGGGTGACCACCAGCGCGACGTCGACGCCGCGCGCCAGCAGCACCTTCAGGCAGCGCACGCCGACGTTGTGGTAGGCGAAGACGACGGCGGTTTTCGGCATCGTCGTTCAGTGATGGGAAAGGTTGTGCGACGGCACCACTACGGCCATCTCGTCGTCGCGCCGGGCGTGGCGATGCCTTGCGCCGCCTTCGCTTTCGTCGACGCCGTCGCCTTCGAGAATCGCCTCGACCACGTAGCGCGGGCGGGCGCGCACCTGCTGGTGGATGCGGCCGACGTACTCGCCGAGCAGGCCGATGCCGAACAGGATCACGCCCATCAGGAAGAAGCTGATCGCGAACAGCGTGAACACGCCCTCGACTTCCGAGCCGAACATCAGCCGGCGCAGCAGCAGCAGCACGAACAGCATCGCGGACACGAACGACAGGCCGATGCCGAGCAGCGAGAAGAACTGCAGCGGCACCAGCGAGAAGCCGGTGACGAGATCGAAGTTGAGCCGGATCAGGCTGTAGAGGGAGTACTTGGATTCGCCGGCGGCGCGCTCCTCGTGCTCGACCACGATCTCGGTCGGCCGGCGCGCGAAGGTGTAGGCCAGCGCCGGCACGAAGGTGTTGACCTCGCGGCAGCGGTTGATCACGTCGATCACGTTGCGGCCGTAGGCACGCAGCATGTTGCCCTGGTCGGTCATCCGGATGTTGGTGATGCGTTCGCGCAGCCGGTTCATCGCGCGCGACGCATAGGTGCGGAACGCGGTGTCCTGGCGCTCGCGCCGGATCGAGCCGACGTAGTCGTAGCCTTCGCGGATCTTGGCGACCAGGTTGCCGATCTCTTCCGGCGGGTTCTGCAGGTCGGCGTCGAGCGTGACGACGATCTGGCCGTGGGTCGCCTCGAAGCCGGCCAGGATCGCCATGTGCTGGCCGTAGTTGCCGTTGAACAGCACCACCCGGGTCACGTCCGGCCGGGCGCGGAATTGCTCGGCCAGGATCGCCGCCGATGCGTCGCGGCTGCCGTCGTTGACGAACACGATCTCGTAGCTCGTCCCGAGCGCGTCGAGCGCCGGGTACAGGCGCGCGAACAGCTTGGCCAGGCCGGCTTCCTCGTTGTAGACCGGGATGACGACGGACATTTCAGGCTTCATCGGGCGTCCGGGGCGGAATGGAGGACGGATTTTACCGCGGCGACCGTGCGCTCGACGTCGTCGTCGCTCATGGTCGCGAACATCGGCAGCGAGACGATCCGGCGGCCGACGCTCTCGGCGACCGGGAACATCCCGTCGCCGAAACCGCGTGCCCGGTACAGCGAGAACAGATGGATCGCCGGATAGTGATAGCCGATGCCGATGCCGCGCGCCATCATCTGCTCCATGAAGTCGGCGCGGCGCATCCGTTCCGGCAGCACCAGCTGGAACATGTGCCAGTTGGAATTCTTCAAGTCGGCGACCGGCAGCTGGGCGCCGGTGGCGCGCTCGAACTCGCGGCCGAAGGTCAGGAAGTACTTGCGCGCCAGCTCGCGCCGGCGGACCGTGACTGCCTCGAGTTGGGCGAACTGGCCGAGACCGATCGCGGCGGCCACGTCGGTCATGTTGAACTTGCCGCCGAGCACGTCGACGTCGATGCCGTCGAAGCCGCTGCGGGTGACGCCCTGCAGACGGTATTTCTCGGCCAGCCGCGCCTCGTCCTCGTCGTTCAGCACCAGGCAGCCGCCCTCGGAACTGGTGATGTTCTTGTTGGCCTGGAAGCTGAACGACACCAGATCGCCGAACGCGCCGATGCGCCGGCCGTTCCATTCCGAGCCGAGCGCCTGCGCCGCGTCCTCGATCACGCGCAGGCCGTGCCGCTTCGCGATGTCGTACAGGCGGTCCATGTCGACCGGCAGGCCGGCCAGATAGACCGGGATCACTGCCTTGGTGGCCGGCGTGATCGCCGCTTCGAGCTTGTCGAGGTCGATGTTGCGGGTGATCGGGTCGATGTCGGCGAATACCGGGGTGGCGCCGACTTCGAGGATCACGTTGGCCGTCGCGACCCAGGAGATCGGCGTGGTAATCACTTCGTCGCCCGGGCCGATACCGGCGATGCGCAGCGCGATCTCCATCGTGCAGGTGCCCGAGTTGAAGGTGCGCACCGGGCGGCCGCCGAGGTAGTCGGACAGGGCCGCCTCGAATGCCTTCACCTTCGGTCCGGTGGTGATCCAGCCGGAGCGCAGCACGTCGGCCACGGCGGCGATCGTCGGCTCGTCGATGACGGGTTTGGCGAAGGGCAGGAAGTCGGAGGACATGGCGGCGGAAGGTTCAGAAATGGGAAGAGTGAAAACCGGGCGGACGCGCCTTCAACTGCGGGTCAGCAGCACGACGCCGGCGATGATCACGCCGATCGCCAGGAGCCGCTGTGCCGACACCGGCTCGCCGAGGAAGTACCAGGCGCCGACGGCGTTGACCACGTAGCCGATCGACAGCATCGGGTAGGCGATGGTGACGTCGACCCGCGACAGGCCGACGATCCAGACCAGCACCGACACCACGTAGCAGGCCAGTCCGCCGAGGATCGGCAGCTCGGTCGCCAGCTTGATGCCGATCGGCAGCCAGTTGTCGGCGGTCAGGTGGATCGCGCCGACGGCGCGCGTGCCGGCCTTCAGCAGCAATTGCGCAACCGCGTTCAGCAGGATGCCGGTCAGGATGAAGCCGAAGGTCGCCCAGGTCATCGCATGATTTCCTTGGCGCCGCCGGCCGGCAGGCTGGCCACCACGATCCGGCGCGGGTCCTCGGCGATCACCCGCATCGGCAGGCCCTCGTCGCGCAGCGTCCGGTACAGCTTCGGCTCCAGGATCGCGACCGAGTTCACGCCGGCGGCCGCATCCGCCTTCCATTTCTCGGCGAAACCGGCCAGCGTCGGGAACCAGAGTTGCGGTTCCTGTTCCAGCCCGAACTCGAGTTCGTCGGCATGCTCGACCATCGTCATCGTCCGGCCGAGATAGAACGGCAGCACCTGCTCGTAGCGGCCGACGACGTAGAGCGGCGTGGTCGGCGTCAGCACCGCCTCGATCGCCGGCACGTGCACGGTGCCGGCGGCATAGCGGCCGAGCGGCTCGTGGCCGATCAGCAGGACTTGGCCGCAGACGAAGGTCGACGCCGCCAGCACCGCGACCGACAGGCCCGCGCGCCGGGACGCCAGCCGCGCCGCCGCGACGCCGCCGCCCAGCGCGATCAGCGCGCCGACCATGGTCCACGGAAGATATTGCTGATAAAGCGGGAGTTCGTAGGCGTTTCTCGCCAGCGTCACCAGCTTCGGGCTCAACAGCAGGCCGACCAGCCCGAGCAGCGCGACCAGGCCCGCGGTGAGCGCGAGCGTCTTCTTCGAGACGTATTCGAGGTGGCAGGCGATCAGCAGCGCCAGCGCCGGGAAGATCGGCAGGATGTAGGACGGCAGCTTCGAGTCGGAGATGCTGAAGAACGCGAAGATGAAGACCGCCCACGTCAGCAGCAGCCGCCGCGGCTGGAAGCCGGGCTGCAGCGGCCCGTCCGTGGACCTGGACGCGCGCGGCTCGGCGCGGACCGCCCACAGGCTCTGGAACAGCATGCCGAGCCAGGGAACGATGCCGATCAGCAGGATCGGGATGAAGTAGTACGGCGGCGCGTAGCGGTGGTGGATCTTGCTGGTGAAGCGCTGGAAATGCTCGTGGATGAAGAAGAAGCGCGGGAATTCCGGGTTCTTCAGCGACACCAGCACGAACCACGGCGCGCAGATCAGCAGGAACAGCAGCAGGCCGGACCCCAGGTGCGCCCGTTTCCAGATCGCCCAGTCGCGCGCGTACAGGGTGTAGCAGACCAGCACCGCGCCGGGCAGCACGACGCCGATCAGGCCCTTGGACAGCACCGCCAGCGCCATCGCGCCCCAGCAGACCAGCATCCAGTTGCGGCATTCCGCAGGGCGCAGGTTGCGCCGCTGGGCCAGCAGCAGCGCGCACAGCGACAGCGCCATCATCGCCGACAGTCCCATGTCCAGCGTGTTGACGTGACCGAGCGCGGCCCAGTACAGGCTGGAGCCGAGGACCAGCGCGGCGTTGAAGCCGACGCGCGCATTGAAGATCGCGCGGCCGGTAAAGCCGACCAGCAGCACGGTGAGAAAGCCGCACAGCCCGGTCCACAGCCGGGCCTGCCAGGCGCCGAAGCCGAACGCCTCGAAGGTCAGCGCGTTCATCCAGGTCTGCAGCGGCGGCTTCTCGAAATACTTGATGCCGTTCAGCCGCGGCGTGATGTAGTCGCCGGTGACGACCATCTCGCGCGCCATCTCGGCGTAGCGGCCCTCGTCGGTCGGCACCAGCGTGCGCGCGCCGAGCGCGTAGAACCAGATCAGCGCGAACGCGACCAGCAGGGCGGCGACGAACGCCTTCGACGCGTGCAGTTCCCGCAGGTCAGGACGGCGCATGGTCGAAGATCAACGCGAGAGCGACCTTGCGGCCTTCGGCCATCAGGATGTTGTAGGTGCGGCAGGCGGCCTGGTTGTCCATGCACTCGACGCCGGTCCGGCGCGCGGTCAGCCCGGCGACCAGCTTCGGGTGGATGAAGCGCTGGCGCTCGCCGGTGCCGAGGATCACCACGTCCGGCCCCAGCGCCTCGATCCGGGCGAAGTCGGCGGCGGTCAGCGCGTCGAACGACGCCACTGGCCAGTCGACCGGCGGCATCTCGGGCATCACCACCAGGCTGTGGGTGAACCGGATCGTGTTGATCTCGACGCCGGCGCTGTCGTACGCCGTGACGGTCTGGTACTGCTGGGTGGGCGTGGAATGCAGTTTCATGGACGATCGGCGTGTTGCCCCGCGGCATGCGGAGCCGGATGTCGAAACCGGTGATTGTAGCGTTTCCGGTTTGTCCACGGGCCGGGCGCGATTGATAAAACAGATGTCTTTCGGCAAAATGGACTTTTTGGCGGTGCAGCATTCGACGCCTGCCGCCATCGCCGCCGTTATTGCCGCCGTTTCCCGCATTTTGCCGCAGCCACCGCTTCCAAGGACCTTCCCGTGCGACCGATACAGAAATCCAAGAAACTGGCAGACGTCTGCTACGACATCCGCGGCCCGGTGCTGGAAAAGGCGCGCCAGATGGAGGAGGAAGGCCACAAGATCATCAAGCTCAACATCGGCAACCTGGCGGTGTTCGGCTTCGACCCGCCGGACGAGATCGTGCAGGACATGATCCTGAACATGTCCAACGCGTCCGGCTACACCGATTCCAAGGGCCTGTTCGCGCCGCGCAAGTCGGTGATGCACTACACGCAGCAGAAGCGCATCGCCGGCGTGACCATCGACGACGTCTACCTCGGCAACGGTGCGTCGGAACTGATCGTCATGAGCATGAACGCGCTGCTGAACAGCGGCGACGAAGTGCTGGTGCCGTCGCCCGACTACCCGCTGTGGACCGCCGCGGTCAGCCTGTCGGGCGGCGAGCCGGTGCACTACGTCTGCGACGAGCAGTCGGACTGGCTGCCGGACATCGCGGACATCGAATCCAAGATCAACGCCAGCACCCGCGCGATCGTCGTCATCAACCCGAACAACCCCACCGGCGCGCTGTACCCGACGGAGCTGCTGCAGCAGATCGTCGATCTGGCGCGCCGGCACCAGCTGATCGTGTTCGCCGACGAGATCTACGACAAGGTGCTGTACGACGGCGCCACGCACACCTCGATCGCTTCGCTGGCCGACGACGTGCTGTTCATCACGCTCAACGGCCTGTCGAAGAACTACCGCTCCTGCGGCTACCGCGCCGGCTGGATGGTCGTCTCCGGCGAGAAGCGGCACGCGAAGGACTACATCGAGGGCCTGAACATGCTGGCCTCGATGCGGCTGTGCGCGAACGCGCCGGGCCAGTACGCGATCCAGACCGCGCTCGGCGGCTACCAGAGCATCGACGATCTGGTCGCGTCCGGCGGCCGGCTGGCGCGCCAGCGCGACCTCGCGCACCGGCTGCTGACCGACATCCCGGGCGTCACCTGCGTCAAGCCGAAGTCGGCGCTCTACATGTTCCCGAAGCTCGATCCGAAGATGTACCCGATCGCCGACGACCAGCAGTTCGCCTACGAACTGCTGGCCGAGGAACGGGTGCTGATCGTCCAGGGCACCGGCTTCAACTGCCCGACGCCGGACCACTTCCGCGTGGTGTTCCTGCCCAATACCGACGACCTGACCGAATCCATCGGCCGCATCGCCCGCTTCCTCGACGGCTACCGCCGGCGCGCCGCGGCGTGACCCGCGTAGCGGGTATCATGTCGCCCCGCCGCGCCCGCCGTCGCCCGGTGCGCCGGGGCGCGCTCCACCACCTTCGGAAATCGATCCTATGAAACCCATCAAGGTAGGCCTGCTCGGCATCGGCACCGTCGGCGCCGGCACATTCAACGTCCTGCGCCGCAACCAGGAAGAGATCACGCGCCGCGCGGGACGGGCGATCGAGATCGCCGCGGTCGCCGACCTGAACGTCGAGCGCGCGCTGGACCTGACCGGCGGCGCCTGCAAGGTGGTCGCCGACGCGCGCCAGGTGGTGAACGATCCCGAGATCGACATCGTCATCGAACTGATCGGCGGTTACGGCATCGCGAAGGAACTGGTGATGCAGGCGATCGCCAACGGCAAGCACGTGGTGACCGCGAACAAGGCGCTGATCGCCACCCACGGCAACGAGATCTTCCGCGCCGCGCAGGAACGCGGCGTGATCGTCGCGTTCGAGGCGGCGGTCGCCGGCGGCATCCCGATCATCAAGGCGCTGCGCGAGGGCTTGACCGCGAACCGCATCCAGTGGATCGCCGGCATCATCAACGGCACCACCAACTTCA
>JBQCGO010000328.1:0-3934 GCA_051955575.1 Burkholderiaceae bacterium | reverse complement strand
CGACCTTCGACGTCAAGTGGGGAGACGTCGTTCCCGCGCAGGCGGGAACCCAGTGTCTCTTCAAACGCCACGTCTTTTCGGCGTCGCTGGATACGACGCTGGAGTCCCGCCTGCGCGGGAATGACGTGTCGCGATAGCAAGATGAAACACGCTATGTCACCGGATTCCCGTCTGCGTGGGAATGACGGGATGGAGGCGATCCCGCGCGCTGCCAATGCGTCGTTCCCCGGAAAGCGGGAACCCGGCGCAGTCAGCCGACCTGGTACCCGGATTCACGAAACCACCGGGTTCGACCGGTCAGCCCGCTGAACGCCGAACGACCGCCACCTCGTTGCCGCCGCCTGTTCCCCGGCTCTTGCCGATCATAAATTGGTATGACCAAAACGGCAATCCAGATGCGTGCAAATTTAGCATGCATGCAGGGTTGACAAGCCGTGGCGGAGATGAAAACATTGGTCGAGTGGTATGACCATATGACGACACGCGGCGCCCGGGAATTGCCGGGATGCCGCCGCGGTTTGTGTCACCGAAGTGAACCCGCACCCGAAGTGAACCGGCCGCTTTCCGCGCACGACGAAATCCGAGCGAGACAATCCGTGAGCCATTCCGTCCCACCCGTCATCCGCCTGCATCCGGATGACGACGTCGTCATCGCCCGCCGGCAGTTGCTGCCCGGCACGCTGCTGGAACGCGAAGGCGTCGCCGTCGCCTCGATGGTGCCGGCAGGGCACAAGGTCGCGGTGCGCGCCGTCGCCGCCGGAAGCCCGGTGCGCCGCTACGGACAGATCATCGGCGTGGCCAGCCGCGACATCGCCGCCGGCCAGCATGTCCATGTGCACAACCTCGCGATGGCCGACTTCGCGCGCGAACACGCGTTCGGCGTCGAGGCGAAACCGCTCCCGCGCGCCACGGAGCCGGCGACCTTCATGGGCATCGTGCGGCCCGACGGCCGCGTCGCCACGCGGAACTACATCGGCGTGCTGACCTCGGTGAACTGTTCCGCGACGGCCGCGCGTGCGATCGCCGACCATTTCCGGCGCGATATCCATCCCGAAGCGCTGGCCGACGCGCCGAACGTCGACGGCGTCGTCGCGCTGACGCACGGCCTCGGCTGCGCAATCGGCGCTTCCGGCGATCCGTTGGACACCCTGCGCCGCACGCTGGCCGGCTATGCGCGGCATCCGAATTTCGCCGCGGTGCTGATCGTCGGGCTCGGCTGCGAAACCAACCAGATCGGCGGCATCCTGGAAGCGCACGGGCTGCGCGAAAACGAGTATTTCCAGACCTTCACCATCCAGGGCACCGGCGGCACCGCGAAGGCGGTGCGGCTCGGCATCGACAAGGTCAAGGCGATGCTGCCGGCGGCGAACCGCGTCGAGCGCGTGCCGGTGTCCGCGAGCCACCTGGTGGTCGGCCTGCAATGCGGCGGCTCGGACGGCTATTCCGGCATCACCGCGAACCCGGCGCTGGGCGCGGCGGTCGACCGGCTGGTCGCGCAAGGCGGCACCGCGATCCTGTCCGAGACGCCGGAGATCTACGGCGCCGAGCATCTGCTGACGAGGCGCGCGGTGTCGCGCGAGGTCGGCGAGAAGCTGCTCGCCCGCATCGCATGGTGGGAAGACCATTGCGCGCGCAACGGCGCCGAACTCAACAACAATCCGTCCGCCGGCAACAAGGCGGGCGGTCTGACGACGATCCTGGAAAAATCGCTCGGCGCGGTCGCCAAGGGCGGCACCACCAACCTGGTCGACGTCTACCGCTACGCGGAACCGGTGACCGCGAAAGGCTTCGTGTTCATGGACACGCCCGGCTACGACCCGGTGTCGGCAACCGGGCAGGTCGCGGGCGGCGCGAACCTGATCTGCTTCACCACAGGCCGCGGCTCGGCCTACGGCTGCGCGCCGGCGCCGTCGCTGAAGCTGGCCACCAACACCGCGCTGTGGGAACGGCAGGAAGAGGACATGGACATCAATTGCGGCGGCATCGCCGACGGCAGCGCGACGGTCGAGGAGATCGGCGAGCGCTTCTTCCGGATGATGCTCGACACCGCTTCCGGGACAAGGACCAAGAGCGAGCTGCACGGCTACGGCCAGAACGAATTCGTGCCCTGGAACACGGGCGTGCTGACCTGAGCGGATCCTGTCCGAGCCCGTTCACCTCCCGGACAGGATGCGCACACCAAAAACCAGACCATAAAGGAGACCATCGATGGCCAATCGGCTAGCCGGCAAGACGGCGTTGATCACCGCCGCGGGACAGGGCATCGGGCGCGCCTGCGCCGAAGCCTTCCTCGACGAAGGCGCGCGCGTGATCGCGACCGACATCGACGAATCGCTGCTGGCCGGACTGCGCGGGCGCGAACGCTGCGAGGTGCGCCGGCTCGACGTCACCGACGGCGCGCAGATCGCCGCGCTGGCGCAGCAACTCGGCGCGGTCGACGTGCTGTTCAACGGCGCCGGCTTCGTCCACCACGGCACGGTGCTCGACTGCGACGAGAAGGACTGGGATTTTTCGTTCGACCTGAACGTCACCTCGATGTACCGCACCATCCGCGCGTTCCTGCCGGCGATGCTGGAACGCGGCGGCGGCTCGATCATCAACATGTCGTCGGTCGCCTCCAGCATCAAGGGCGCGCCGAACCGCTTCGTCTATTGCGCGAGCAAGGCGGCGATCATCGGTCTCACCAAGTCGGTGGCGGCGGACTTCGTCGCCCGTGGCATCCGCTGCAACGCGATCTGCCCGGGCACCATCGAGTCGCCGTCGCTGCGCCAGCGCATCGAAAACCAGTCGCGCGCTTCCGGCCAGAGCCTGGAGCAGGTGCGGCAGGCGTTCGTCGCGCGCCAGCCGGTCGGCCGCATCGGCGCGCCGGAGGAAATCGCCGCGCTGGCCGTCTATCTCGCTTCCGACGAATCGCTTTTCACCACCGGCACGACGCAGGTCATCGACGGCGGCTGGTCGATCTGATGTCATCCCTTACTGTCTGGAGAACATAGTGAAGTTGCTGCGATACGGCGCCAAGGGGCGCGAGAAACCCGGGATGCTGGACGGCGCCGGCAAGGTGCGCGACCTGTCCGGCGTCCTTGCCGACATCACCGCCGACACGCTCTCGCCCGAAGGCCTCGCGCGGCTGCGCGGCATCGATCCGGCGTCGCTGCCGGAAGTGCGCGAACCGGGCCGCATCGGCGTGCCGTATGCGGGCGTCGGCAAGTTCCTGTGCGTGGGACTGAACTACAGCGACCACGCGGCCGAATCGGGCATGCCGGTGCCGGCGGAGCCGATCCTGTTCACCAAGTGGTCCAATGCGCTGACCGGGCCGAACGACCCGGTGGTGCTGCCGCGCGGCTCGGCAAAGACGGACTGGGAATGCGAACTCGGCGTGGTCATCGGACGCCGGGCGCGCTACGTGAGCAAGGACGACGCGCTGCGGTACGTGGCCGGCTATTGCGTGGTGAACGACGTCTCCGAGCGCGAATACCAGCTGGAGCGCGGCGGCACCTGGGACAAGGGCAAGGGCTGCGACACCTTCGGCCCGGTCGGCCCGTGGCTGGTGACCGCGGACGAGCTTCCCGATCCGCAAAACCTCGGCATGTGGCTCGACGTCAACGGCCGCCGCTTCCAGACCGGCAATACCCGCACGATGATCTTCGGCGTCGCCCACCTGGTGTCGTACATCAGCCAGTTCACGACGCTGGAGCCGGGCGACCTGATCTCCACCGGCACGCCGCCGGGCGTCGGCATGGGCTGCAAACCGCCGGTATTCCTGAAGGCCGGCGACCGCGTGCGTCTCGGCATCGACGGTCTCGGCGAGCAGGAGCAGCAGGTGCACGAATACGACGCCGCGCTGCTCGACTGAACCGGGATGGACGCCAATCTGCACGACCGGGGCAAGGTCGCCGTGGTCACCGGCGCCGGGTCCGGCATCGGGCGGCACGTG
>JBQCGO010000327.1:0-10866 GCA_051955575.1 Burkholderiaceae bacterium | reverse complement strand
CGCGGCAAGGGCAGGTGCGGCTCGACCTGTCGGCCGGCGAACGCTCCGGCAAGTTGGTCGCCGAACTGGCGGGCGTGTCCAAGTCCTACGACGGCCGCGCGATCGTGCGCGACCTCGACCTGACCGTGCTGCGAGGCGACAAGATCGGCGTGATCGGCCCGAACGGCGCCGGCAAGACCACGCTGCTGAAGCTGATCCTCGGCATCGAAGCGCCGGATCGCGGCACGGTGCGGCAGGGCACGCGGCTGCAGGTGGCGTACTTCGACCAGATGCGCGCGCAGCTCGACGAGGAAGCGTCGCTGGCCGACACCATCGCGCCGGGCAGCGACTGGGTCGAGATCAACGGTCAGCGCAAGCACGTGATGAGCTATCTCGGCGACTTCCTGTTCGCGCCGGAGCGCGCCCGTTCGCCGGTGAAATCGCTGTCCGGCGGCGAACGCAACCGCCTGCTGCTGGCGCGCCTGTTCGCCAAGCCGGCCAACGCGCTGGTGCTCGACGAGCCGACCAACGACCTCGACATCGACACCCTCGAGCTGCTCGAGGAACTGCTGCAGGAATACGACGGGACGGTGTTCCTGGTCAGCCACGACCGGGCGTTTCTGGACAACGTCGTCACTCAGGTGATCGTCGCCGAAGGCGACGGGCGGTGGCGCGAGTACGTCGGCGGGTACAGCGACTGGGAGCGTTACCAGTCGGAAGCACGCGAACCCGTCGCGTCCGCGAAACCGACTGCGCCGCTGAAGGCGCCGGAGGGAGCGGAGGGCGCACGCGCGGACGGCAAGCCGAAGAAGCTGAGCTACAAGGATCAGCGCGACCTCGACGCGTTGCCCGGTCGCATCGCGGCATTGGAAGCGGAACAGAAGACGATCGGCGACGAACTCAACGACGCCGACGTGTACCGGCGGGATCCCGACCGCGCCGGGCAACTCGCTGCGCGCTTCGCCGAGATCGACACGGCCTTGCTCGAAGCCCTGGAGCGCTGGGAAGCGCTGGAAGCGCAGGCGAAGAACTAGGGCGTGTCAGTGAATGGTTTGGGCGTGCGAACGGGTCGTAGGCGTCGCAGGCCAAGGCGCGGCGACGCGACGTGGCGGTGCCACCGGGCTTGACACTGCGGGAGCCGCAACGCCGGCATGGAGCGTCTACGGGCCGTTCCTTTCGGGTTCCCCCGACAACGCGCTGCCGCCGTTGCATGGCTAGCAAAGGCGTCAGTCTTTGCTAGCCCGAATTAAAGGCGGCCTTGCCAGCACGCGTTGTCGGGGGAACGCACCACCCAGACCATTCACTGACACGCCCTATGGCTCGGCGACCCGGGGCCGCTTTTCAGTCCGCGTCCGGCTCCGCCGCGCGCAGCTTGGCGATCTGGTCGCGGATGGTATGCGCGTCGGGCGCGTCGGGCCGTTGCGATAGATAGGCTTCCAGGTCGCGCAGGGCCGGCTGGCGGTGCTGCAGCCGCGCATGGGCCAGTCCCCGGATGCGCGTTTCCGCGGCGTCGTCCGGCAGCAGCGCGAGCAGCCGGTCCTGGATTTCGACCAGCCTGTCCCAGGCGGCGCCCTCGCGGAAGACCGCCTGCAGGTTGCGCAGCATCCGCACCAGGATGTCGCGCGGGGACGCCGGCCGCAGGTAGGCGCCGACGGAGACCCGCGACGGATCCGCCACGCGCTCGTACAACGGCATCAGCCGCTCCTCGAGTTCTTCCCGAGACAGGCTCGCGCCGGTCAGCGGATCGAGCACGATGTCGCCGGAGCGTACCGTCAGCTTCATCAGGAAATGGCCCGGGAACGAGATGCCCTGCACGTCGAGGCCGACCTGCTGGGCGATTTCCATGTAAAGCACGGCGAGCGAGATCGGGATGCCGCGGCGGGTCTGGAGCACCCGATGCAGATAGCTGTTGTCCGGGTCCTGGAAGTGGTTCAGGTTGCCGGCGAAGCCGATTTCCTGGAAAAAGAAATGGTTCAGCATCTGCAGACGGCGGATCTGCGGCGCATCGGCCGGCAGCCGGCGCCGCAGCCGGGCGGCCAGCATGTCGACCTCGTTCTGCACCGTGACGAAATCGAGCGCCGGATAGGCGTGCTGGGCGATCGCCGCTGCGGCCTCGAACAGTGGGATTGCGCCCGGGTCGCGGACCAGCAGGGCGAAATAATCGAGCGCCTGCATCAGCGCGCGATCCGCCGGAATTCGCGCAGCCGCAGTCCGGTCGCGGCCAGCGCGCCGAAGTAGGTCGCCGCGCAGACCGCCAGCACCAGCACCAGCGCGCCGACGCGGCGCCACGGCGTCGCCTGCAGCGCCAGCCAGTCGAAGCGGGCGCTGATCCACAGCGCCACGCCGGCCATCAGGAACAGTGCGCCCGCGAGCCGGGCGAAGAACAGCGGCCATCCCGGCAGCGCGGTGTAGATGCCTTTCCGGCGCAGGCCGCCGAACAGCAAGGCCGCGTTCAGACAGGCGCCGAGGCCGATCGACAGCGCCAGGCCCGCGTGCGCGAACCAGGGAACGAAGAGCATGTTCATCAATTGCGTGGCCACCAGCACGAGCAGCGCGATCTTCACCGGTGTGCGGATGTCCTGGCGGGCGTAGAAACCCGGCGCGAGAATCTTCACCAGGATCAGCCCCAGCAGTCCGGCCCCGTAGGCGACCAGCGCCTTTTGCGTCATCGCGACCGACAGCGGATCGAATTTCCCGTAGTGGAACAGCGTCGCGGTCAAGGCCTCCGAGAGCGTCGCCAGCCCGACCGCCGACGGCAGCGCCAGCAGGAACGTCAGGCGCAAGCCCCAGTCGAGCAGGGACGAGTATTCCGCCGTGTCGCCTTCCGTGTTCGCTTTCGAGAGACTGGGCAGCAGAATCGTTCCCAGCGCGACGCCGAGCAGCGCGGTCGGGAATTCCATCAGCCGATCGGCATAGGACAGCCACGACACGCTGCCGTGCGGCAGCCGCGAGGCGATGTTGGTGTTGATCATCAGGCTGATCTGCGCCGCCGACACCGCGAACACGGCCGGCCCCATCTTCCGCAGCACCCGCTGCACGCCGGGGTCGCGCAACGCGGTCATCGGGTTGGCGGCGATGCGCGGCAGCATGCCGATGCGCTTCAGCGCCGGGAACTGGATCGCCACCTGCAGCACGCCGCCGACCACGACCGCAATCGCCATCGCGTAGATCGGCTGGCGCAAGTGCGGCGCGAGGAACAGAGTGCCGACGATGAAGGACAGGTTCAGCAGCACCGGCGTGAACGCCGGCACCTTGAATTCGCGCCAGGTGTTCAGGATGCCGCCGGACAGCGCCACGAAAGCCATGAAGCCGATGTACGGAAACATCAGCCTGGTCATGAAGATCGACGCGTCGAACACCTTGGGGTCGTCGGAAAACCCGGTGGCGATCAGGTACACGATGACCGGCGTGGCCAGGATGCCGACGATGCAGGTCGCCAGCATCGTCCACATCAGCACCGTGGCGACGTGGTCGGCGAGAGCGCGCGTCGGTTCCTCGCCCTGCCGGCTCTTGTACTCGGCGAGGATCGGCACGAAAGCTTGCGAGAAAGCGCCCTCGGCGAACAGGCGGCGCAGCAGATTCGGGATGCGAAAAGCGACGTTGAAGGCGTCGGTGTAGGCGGAAGCGCCGAAGGCGCGGGCGAACAGGATTTCTCGGACCAGGCCGCTGACGCGGGACAGCATCGTCATGCCGGATACGGCGGCAAGCGTCTTATGCAGATTCATGGGCCGGGATTATAGCGGCTTGCCTTTGCCGTCCGAGGCCGGCCGCGGCGTGCCCGGCCGCTGTAACATGCCGGGGCGGGCTGCGGAATGCGCCGATTGCTCTGGCCGCGGAAACCGTATATACTTCAAGGCTTCGCGAAATTTCGCCGAAAGAACAACGACGCGCCCGAGGGCGCACAGCCCAGTTTTAGGAACCCATTCCATGGCAAACACCGCTCAAGCGCGCAAGCGCGCCCGTCAGGCCGTCCAGCTCAACGCCCACAATTCCAGCCAGCGTTCGACGTTCCGTTCCGCGATCAAGGCGGTGCGCAAGGCGATCGACGCCGGCGACAAGGCGGCTGCCGCACTGGTGTTCCGCAACGCGGTGTCCACGATGGACCGCATCGCCGACAAGAAGATCGTCCACAAGAACAAGGCGGCGCGCCACAAGAGCCGCCTGGCCGCTGCGCTGAAGGCGCTGGCTTAAGCAAGGCCGCCCGCCGGCTTCGGGCCGGCACCAAGGAATGAAGAAAGGCCCGCCTGGGATTTCAGGCGGGCCTTTTCGTTTTTCATCGACTTCCCGGAACGTTCCCGCGCCTCGCTACCTCAGCGGCGGCAACCCGCCGATCTTCGCCCCCGGCTTTACGTGCCGGCGTTCGAACCATCCGGCATTCATTTCCAGCGCGTAGGCGATCGGCTTCTTCGCGCAATGGGAATTCTCCGTCTGCGGCTGCATGTCCTCGATGTTGACGATGTGGCCGTCGACGCCGATGAACGCGACCGACAGCGGGATCAGCGTGTTCTTCATCCACATGCAGACGCCGGCCGGCGCGCCGAACAGGAACAGCATGCCACCGTTTTCCGCCAGCGATTTCCGGTACATCAGGCCCTGTTCCCGTTGTGCGTCGGTGGCGGCGACTTCGGCCTGGATCAGGTAGACACCGGCGGTCAACGGAATCACCGGCAACTGCCGGGTCTGGGCGCCGCTCGTGCAGGCGCAGCCGGCGAGCAGCAGGGGTAGGGCACGGCGGCACGCGCGAAGGAATCGGGGCATGGGACAGAGGCGAAGAGGGAATGCCGGGACGTTAGCACAAAAGGAAGGCGCACCGCCCGCGGTGCCGTCAAGCCGCGAGCGCCGCCGGATCCACTTCCCGCCATTCGCCGGGCAGTAGCGGATGGGTCGCCAGCGTGAACGGTCCGATCGCGATCCGCACCAGCCGCAAGGTGGGCAGGCCGACCGCCGCGGTCATGCGCCGTACCTGCCGGTTCTTCCCTTCGCGCAGCGTCAGCGCCAGCCAGTCGGTAGGCCGCTCCTGGCGTTCGCGGATCGGCGGCGTGCGCTGCCACAGCCAGTCGGGCGCGGCGATCCGCTTCGCCTCGCAAGGCAGGGTGACGAAGTCGCCGAGGTCGAGCGGCGCTCGCAGCCGGGCGAGGGCGATGGCGTCTGCCAAGCCTTCGACTTGCGCCAGATAAGTCTTGGCCTGCTTGGCGTCCGGATGACTGATCCGGTGCTGCAGACGGCCGTCGTCGGTCAGCAGCAGAAGACCTTCGCTGTCGGCGTCCAGTCGGCCGGCCGGATAGATGCCCGGGATGTCGAGGTGATCGGCCAGCGTCGGCCGCGACGGGTGCGGCGAGAACTGGCACATGACCTGGTACGGCTTGTTGAAAAGAATGAGCGGCATGAGCGGCCCCGGAAACCGTGGATGATATGGCATCCAGTAAAATACTAGTGCATAATGCGAAATCTTATCTTATGTCTTATATAAGAGTGATAAGAGTGAAAGAAGGCGGTGGCGCGTCACCGCGCGTCGGTCGGCGCCGGCCGCAGCCGCTCTCGCCTCTTTCCCGGCAGCCCGAACCCTTTCCGCTTTCCTTACGGAGACCCTGATGTACCAGCATATCCAAGTCCCTTCCAGCGGCCAGAAGATCACCGTCAATCCGGACTTCTCGCTGAACGTTCCGGATCAACCGATCGTTCCCTTCATCGAGGGCGACGGCACCGGCGTCGACATCACGCCGGTGATGATCAAGGTGGTCGATGCGGCGGTGGCCAAGGCTTACGGCGGCAAGCGCAAGATCAGCTGGATGGAAATCTTCGCCGGCGAGAAATCGACCACGGTCTACGGTCCGGACGTCTGGCTTCCCGACGAAACGCTGGAAGCGCTGAAGGAATACGTGGTGTCGATCAAGGGACCGCTGACCACGCCGGTCGGCGGCGGCATCCGCTCGCTCAACGTCGCGCTGCGCCAGCAGCTCGATTTGTACGTCTGCCTGCGGCCGGTGCGCTATTTCAAAGGTGTGCCGTCGCCGGTGCGCGAGCCGGAGAAGACGGACATGGTGATCTTCCGTGAGAACTCGGAAGACATTTACGCCGGCATCGAATGGGCCGAAGGTTCGGACGGCGCGAAGAAGCTGATCGATTTCCTGATCAAGGAAATGGGCGTCAAGAAGATCCGCTTCCCGGAAACTTCCGGCATCGGCGTCAAGCCGGTGTCGCGCGAAGGCACGCAGCGTCTGGTGCGCAAGGCGATCCAGTACGCGATCGACAACGACAAGCCGTCGGTGACCCTGGTCCACAAGGGCAACATCATGAAGTACACCGAGGGCGGCTTCCGTGACTGGGGCTACGAACTGGCGCAGAAGGAATTCGGCGCTCAGCCGATCGACGGCGGCCCGTGGTGCAAGTTCAAGAATCCGAAGACCGGCAAGGACATCGTCGTCAAGGATTCGATCGCCGACGCGTTCCTGCAGCAGATCCTGCTGCGTCCGGCCGAGTACAGTGTGATCGCCACGCTGAACCTGAACGGCGACTACGTCTCCGATGCGCTGGCGGCGCAGGTCGGCGGCATCGGCATCGCGCCGGGCGCCAACCTGTCGGACTCGGTGGCGATGTTCGAGGCGACCCACGGCACCGCGCCAAAGTACGCCGGGAAGGACTACGTGAACCCGGGCTCGCTGATCCTGTCGGCCGAGATGATGCTGCGCCACATGGGCTGGGCAGAAGCGGCCGACCTGATCATCTCGTCGATGGAGAAGGCGATCGAGTCGAAGCACGTCACCTACGACTTCGCCCGCCTGATGGACGGCGCGACGCAAGTGTCGTGCTCGGGTTTCGGCGACGTGATGATCGAGAAGATGTGATCTTTCCGTTTTCGGAAAGCGGAGAAGCCGGCAATCGCCGGCTTCTTTTTTGCATGTCCCCGAAAGCGGCTACAGGAATTCTTGCTGCTCGACGGCGAAGCGGATCAGGTCGGCCTGGCCGTCGATGTCGAGCTTGCGCTTGATGTTCAACCGATGGGTTTCCACCGTGCGCACGCTGAGGCTCAGTTCCTCGGCGATCCGCTTGTTCGACATGCCGGCGCCGATCCGGCGCAGCACTTCGCGCTCCCGGGGCGTCAGCAATTGCGATGGCGGAAGCGGCCGCGCCAGTTCCTTCGACAGACCGGCGCTGTAGTAGATGCCGCCCTGCATCACGGTTTCGATCGCCGTGATGATGTCCTGCGCCGGCGCATCCTTGAGCACGTAGCCGCGCGCGCCGGCGCGGATCGCCTGGATCACGTATTCGGCCTTGTCGTGCATCGTCAGCATCAGGATTGCGACGTCGGGATGCTCGGCGTGGAAGCGGGCGGTCAGGTCGATGCCGTTGCCGCCGTTGAGGTTGATGTCCATCAGTACCAGCGTTGGCGATTGCGCTGTCGCGGCCAGCAGGGCGCCGTCCGGGTTGTCGGCCTCGCCAACGATCGCGAAGTGCGGGATCGTCTCGAGCCTGGCGCGCAAACCATCCCGCACCAGCGGGTGGTCATCGACGAGCAGGATGCGGATGTTTTCCTTCGGCGCCGTCATCGCGTCATGCTCCCGCCGGGATCGATGCGATCACCGACGTACCGCCGGAAGAGGAGCGCAGCGTCAGCGTGCCGCCGACCGCCTCGAGCCGTTCGGCCATGTTGCGCAGGCCGATGCCGCGGTCCGGATTCTGGTGGATGCCGGCCACGTCGAATCCCAGGCCATCGTCCTCGACCGCGAGCGTGACGCTGCTTTCCGTCAGCGCAAGCTTCAACCGCACCGAACTCGCCTGCGCGTGGCGCTTGATGTTGGTAAGCGCCTCCTGGGCGATACGAAACAGCACGGTGTTGGCCACGGGCGGGAGATTGTCGAGATCGCCTTCGGCGCGGAAATCCACCGGCAGTCCGGTATGCCGGGCAAACTCCTTCGCCAAATGATTCAGCGCGGCTGCCAGGCCGAGGTCGTCGAGCAGGGCAGGGCGCAAATCGTGCGAGATCCGCCGCACTTCGCCCAATGCGTCGTTCAACTGCCGGGCGGCCCGCTCCAGCGAGACCTGCGCGGCATCGTTCGCCGCTTCCCCGGCAGGCAGCTTGGCGATGCCTGACTCCAGTTGCAGCTTGACCGACACCAGTAACTGGCTGATGCCGTCGTGCAGGTCGCGCGAAAGCCGCGCCCGCTCGTCTTCCTGCGACCGGACCACCCGTTGCGCCAGCACTTTGAGCTTGGCGTCGGCGACCCGGTACTCGCTCACGTTCAGCGCCAGACCGGACAGCGCGATGCCCAGCACGCTGGCGATCGCGATGCCGGTGATCCAGAGCATCGTGCTGTGGATGTTGCCGGAAATTTGCGCATCGATCTTGGCGAGCGCGGCCTCGACGTCGTCCAGGTAGATGCCGGTGCCCATCATCCATCCCCAACGGTCGAGAGACACCACGTAGCCGAGCTTGGGCATGACTTGGTGGAGCGACGGTTTTTCCCACATGTAACGCTCGAAGCCGCCGCCCGCCCGGGCGCGTTCCGTCAGGCGCTGGATCGTCGGATTGCCGTTCGCGTCTTTCATTTCCCAGAGATTTTTCCCGACGATTTCCGGCAGGCGCGGGTGCATCAGGTTCTTGCCGTGCATGTCGTACAGGAAGAAATAGCCGTCGTCGCCGTATTCCAGTTTGGCGAGAATTGCCTTGGCCTCGTCAAGCGTGGCCGGATCGTCGCGCCCGGAGTCGTAGAGATGCGAGATGGCGCGCGTGGCCAGCACTACGTAGTGCTTGAGCTCGGCTTCCTTGCTGGCGCGATAGGCGGTCTGTACCGTCGATAATTGCTGCGCGGCGAGCAGATTCGCCTGGTGTCGCACTGCCAGAGCAATGGCAAACATCGCCAGAATCAGGGGCGTGATCGCCAGCAGGAGGATTTTCTGACGTAGTTGCATCGGCGGCTCCACGGCGCCCGAGACTGCAGGCGGCCTTGCGGGCGGAGAATCGGCGGCAGGCGAGCGCAGGCGGAAGGAAGATGAAAAAAACCCCGCCTAGGCGGGGTTTTTCGGCATGCCTGATGCAGGAATCAGGGGGCCTGAATGTTGGAAGCCTGCTTGCCTTTCGGGCCTTGCGTGACTTCAAACGAAACCTTCTGACCTTCTTTGAGCGTCTTGAAGCCGTTCATCTGGATTGCGGAGAAGTGTGCGAACAAATCCTCGCCGCCGTCATCCGGAGTGATGAAGCCGAAGCCTTTGGAATCGTTGAACCACTTGACGGTACCTGTTGCCATAAAAGCGTCTTTCAAATATGAACTATCACACGAGCCGTAAAGAAGAAGCCTCGCGTAACGCTGCCCCCACTAAAACCTGCTCACTTCGTATTGCCAATCTTTTAATAACTTGGCAACCGGTACCATTGTTCGCGCTAAAAGTTCCAAAGTCAAGGAGTTTTCGGCAAGACGCTCTTTTTGCGTCGGCCCGCCCGATTTGCGCTTGATTAAGCGCTTTTGGTTACCATCTGCGGAGCATCGGAAAAACGCGTACTATCAATTGGAATCAGGTTGCGGAAACCCGTATCCGATGTTTCATCGTATGACCATGGTTCAGAATTGGTGTATGGCAACTGAGCACGAAAACAACACGTCGCTGGCGCCCGAGGAGGTCAAGCTCAAGCCGCCGCCGATGTATCAGGTATTGTTGCTGAATGACGACTACACCCCGATGGAGTTCGTCGTGGCGATCATTCAGGAGTATTTCAACAAGGATCGGGAAACCGCGACGCACATCATGCTCAGCGTTCACCGGGATGGTAAGGGTATGTGCGGTGTGTATCCAAAAGATATTGCATCCACGAAAGTCGAACTGGTCTTAACACACGCAAGGAAAGCGGGGCATCCCCTGCAGTGCGTGATGGAGGAAGCATGATCGCGCAGGAACTGGAGGTCAGTCTCCACATGGCGTTTGTCGAAGCCCGGCAGGCGCGCCACGAATTCATCACCGTCGAGCACCTGTTGCTGGCACTGCTCGACAACCCGTCTGCGGCCGAAGTGTTGCGCGCTTGCGCGGTCAACATCGAGGATTTGCGCAAGACGCTCACAAACTTCATTGCCGACAACACGCCGACGGTCGCCGGCACCAGCGAAGTCGATACGCAACCCACGCTCGGATTCCAGCGCGTGATCCAGCGCGCGATCATGCATGTGCAGTCCGCGTCGAACGGCAAGAAAGAAGTCACCGGCGCCAACGTGCTGGTCGCGATCTTCGGCGAGAAGGACTCGCATGCCGTCTATTATCTGCATCAGCAGGGCGTCACGCGCCTTGATGTAGTGAACTTCATTTCGCACGGCGTGCGCAAGGATTCGCAATCCGACGCACAGAAGGCGCCGGAAGGTACCGAGGAAGCGCAGGCCGAGGGCCAGCAGAAGGAAAGCCCGCTCGATCAGTTCACTCAGAACCTGAACAAGATGGCGATCGAAGGCAAGATTGATCCGCTGATCGGCCGCGAGTCCGAGGTCGAGCGCGTAATTCAGACGCTGTGCCGCCGCCGCAAGAACAATCCGCTGCTGGTCGGCGAGGCCGGCGTCGGCAAGACCGCGATCGCGGAAGGTCTGGCCTGGCGCATCACCCAGGCTGACGTGCCGGAAGTGCTGCAGAATGCGGTCGTCTACTCGCTCGACATGGGCGCGCTGCTGGCCGGCACCAAGTACCGCGGCGACTTCGAGCAGCGCCTGAAGGCCGTGCTCAAGCAGCTGAAGGACACCCCGAACGGCATCCTGTTCATCGACGAGATCCACACGATCATCGGCGCGGGCTCCGCGTCGGGCGGCACGCTGGACGCGTCCAACCTGCTGAAGCCGGCGCTGTCGTCGGGCCAGCTGAAGTGCATCGGCGCGACCACCTTCACCGAGTTCCGCGGCGTGTTCGAGAAGGACC
>JBQCGO010000326.1:0-6419 GCA_051955575.1 Burkholderiaceae bacterium | reverse complement strand
CGACCTTTTCCGCCTTGAACCAGGTATCGCGGACGAAACCGGTGATCGCGTCCTGCTTCACGCCGAACGCCGGAACCGACCAGGCGTGAATCACGTCATTGGACGTGGTGATGATGCGAATCTTCTTGTTGACCGGTACGACGACCGGGTTGTCGACTTCGATCAGGTAGTTGTCGTCCTTTTTCTTGGTCGGGTCGACGATCTGCTCGTAGGGCGTCGACAGCGCCGAGAGGAAGGAGATGCCTTCGCCGTCGCCCTTCAGATAGTCGTAGCCCCACTTCCACTGCATGCCGGTCGCCTTGATGGTGATGTCGGCGTTCGAGGTATCCTTCATCGCCACGACGGTCTTGGTCGCCGGCAATGCCATGCCGATGACGATCAGGAACGGCACGATCGTCCAGGCGATCTCGACGGCGGTGCTTTCATGGAACGTCGCCGGCTTGTGACCGAGCGATTTGCGGTGCCGGAGGATCGAATAGAACATGACGCCGAACACGGCGATGAAAATTACCAGGCAGATGATCAGCATCATCGTGTGCAGCGAGTAGATCTGCGAGGCGATCTCCGTCACCGGTGTCTGGAAATTCAGCTCGCCCACGGCAGGGCCGCCGGGACTGTCGTTCACCGCCCATGCCGGAACTCCTGCCGCCAGCAGCGAGGCGCCCAGCGCAAACGATGAAAGGCGATTTGCTTGTTTCATTTTTTCCCCAAAGCCCAAATAAGAATTCCGTCCGATCAGCGCCTGATTCTGTGCATTTCCTGCAGCAATTCGCGCGCGAATTCCCGTCGTTTTCGTTCGTTCAGGTAACGTCCGACTTCCACCCGGCCGTCCGGCGCCCCCGGTTCCACGAGTCCCACGAGTTCCTGCCGCGCGCCCGGCACGCTGACACGTGTGCGGTGCGGATCAAGCCGGAACTGGACCGAACTGTCGCAGCGGACCAACTCCACCAGCAGGCAGTCGTCCGCCAGCGCAATGCGCTCCCGGTCGGTTGCGTGTCTCGCATACAGCAGGAACGCGGCGCCGACGGCACCAAGCTCCAGGAAGGCGAACAACAGCACGAACCATGCTCCCCGCGCAGCGAAATAACCGGCTACCGCGAGCGACGCGCCGCACAGGCTCATGTAGAAAACCCCGAGCTGCCGCGGCGACATCGAACAGTTGCGCCGGAAATGCCACTCCCGCACATGCATGGACCGCCTCCGCAGTGCTGTCCGATACGCACAACCACTGGCACAAAACCTTCCGATTATACGCACGAAGCTTCGGCGTCTTCAACATTTTGCATGCCATCGAATCATCGGTTGCCGGCTGGAAGCGCGCCTCGTCCCGCATCGCGAGACGGCGTTCCGGAAGACGGTCCCACTCCCTGCGACCTGGCGTCAGCGCCCGGCGAAACGGATGATCGTCTCCCCCTCCGCGGTACGACTCGGTGCCGGGCGGAACGCATGGCCGTACACCACTTCGCAGGTCAGCGGTATGCGACCGTCGTCACGCCGCATGCCCTCCAGCGCGTCGCGGATTCTCGCCCATGCCTTGCGGCCGATCAGGGAGCGGCGCCGGTCGGCGAGAGGGTTGCCGCCCCAGGCGCGCGCCTCGGCCAGCAGCCGATCGGCCGACTCGTAAGTCACCGTGACGATCTCCATGTCCATCACCGGCGTAGCGAAGCCCGCGTGGACCAGCATGTCGCCCAGGTCGTGCATGTCGACGAACGGCAGCGTGTGCGGCGCGGCGTCGATCCCGGCGAAGGCGGCGCGCAATTCCTTGAAGGTGTCCGGACCGAAACAGGAAAACATTAGCAGGCCATCGGTGCGGATCACCCGGTGCCATTCGCCGAAAACTTGGTCCGGACGGGGATGCCAGTGCAACGCGAGATTCGACCACAGCAGGTCGACCGCCGCCGCGCGCAACGGCAGCGCGGCGAAATCACCGCAGACGAGCAGCGGAGCCGACGGCTCGATGCCGGCCCTGGGCAGCCAGGCATGGAGAATGCGACGCAGCGCGGTCTTGGTTGCGGCCTGTTCGCGGGATGCCGCAGCCAGCATGGTGGGCGACGCATCGAGCCCGACCACGCGGGCTTCCGGATAGAAGGCTTGCAGCGCCGCGAAGTCGCTTCCCGGTCCACAGCCGGCGTCCAGCAATGACTGCGGCGCGAGTTTGATCAGTTCCAGGCGCTCCCGCATCCGCGCGCCGATCTCTTGCCGCAGGAAGGCCGAATCGGCAATCCGTCCGGGATCGCGAAACAGCGCGCGCACCGTGCGCAAATCAATGGGGGCGCTTGCAGCGGCGGCGCCGTCGTGGCTCGGGGGAACTGGCATGCGGATACGGAGAGGAAAGCGGGCGGAATGCGATAATCCTGCGCCAAGTCTACACAACCCTTCGAAAGGGATTCCACTTGCGGCCCGATGCTTTCCTGCACGCCCTGCTGCGACGCGCCGCGGCCGCCCTGCCGTGCACCTGCGCGCTGTGCGGCGCGGCAGCCGGCGACGTGGTGTGCGAACCATGCCGCTCGCGCTATTGGCAGGCGCCGCCGGCCCGCTGCGTGCAATGCGCGTTGCCGCTGCCGGCGGCCGGGCCGGCGCATCTGCGCTGCGGCGCATGTCTTGCGAAAACGCCTGCGTTCGACGCCGCCGTCGCAGCCTGCGACTATGCGCCGCCGGTCGACCAGCTCATCCAGGCACTGAAATTCAGCGGCAGGCTTGCGCTGGCACCGTTCTTCTCGCGCATGCTTTACCGCGCCGCCGCCGAGAGCGGCATGCGGCAAATGCCGACGCTGCTGGTACCGGTGCCGCTTGGCCGGCGGCGTCTGGCGGAGCGCGGTTTCAATCAGGCGCTGGAGATCGCCCGGCCGCTGGCGGCCGCGCTCGGCGTGCGCTGCGCAGCGCGTCTGGCCGTGCGTGTGCGCGACACCCGGCCGCAGACGCTGCTGCATCCGGACGAACGGCAGGCCAACCTGCGCGACGCGTTTGCGGTGGCGAACGGCAGCGAAGAAATGCTGCGCGGCGCGCACGTCGGCATCGTCGACGACGTGATGACCACCGGCGTCACGCTCGGCGCGCTGGCGACGGCGTTGAAGCGCGCCGGCGCGGCGCGCGTGACCTGTCTGGTGTTCGCGCGCACCGCGCCCAAATAGATTGATCGGGAGAAGAACCGTGTTCCATGTCGTGCTCGTCGAGCCCGAGATTCCGCCGAATACCGGCAACGTGATCCGGCTGTGCGCCAACACCGGCGCGCAGTTGCACCTGGTCGAGCCGCTCGGCTTTCCGCTGGACGACGCGAAGATGCGCCGCGCCGGTCTCGATTATCACGACTATGCGTCGATGCGCGTGCATCGCGACTGGGATGCGCTGCTGGCCGCGCTGGCGGCAGCCGGCGCCGGCGATCCCGCGCGGCGGTTCGCGCTGACCACGCACGGCTCGACGCCGTTCGCCTCGGTCGCGTTCCGGCCGGACGATGTGTTCGTGTTCGGTTCCGAAAGCCGGGGACTGGCGCCGTCTTTGCGCGACGGCTTTCCCGTTGCGCAGCGCATTCGCCTGCCGATGCAGCCGCACAGCCGCAGCCTCAACCTGTCGAACACGGTCGCCGTGGTGGTGTACGAGGCGTGGCGGCAGAACGGGTTCGCCGGCGGCGCATAAGATCTTCCGGCACCGACCGTCCTATAATCCGCCCCGATCCTCGCGGCCGCACGTCCGGCGCGCCGCACCTTCCATTTTCCGGGAATCCGCCATGTCCATCCGTTCGCTCCCCGCCCTGCTCGCCCTGGCCGCCGCGCTTGCCGCCGGCGCGCCGGCGCAGGCCCATGAATACGACGCCGGCTCGCTGCACATCGTCCACCCGCACGCGCGCGCGACCGTGCCCGCGCAGCCGACCGGCGCGGCCTACCTGAAGATCGAGAACCGCGGCAGCGCGCCCGACCGGTTGCTTTCGGCGTCCACGCCGGCAGCGCAGTCGGTGGAAATCCACAGCATGCGGATGGACGGCAACGTGATGCGCATGCGCGAAGTGCCGTCGCTCGATCTGCCGCCGCAATCGTCGGTCGTGCTCGAGCCCGGCACCGATTACCACCTGATGCTGCAGGGATTGAAGGCGCCGCTGAAGGCGGGCGACAAGTTCCCGATGACGCTGCAGTTCGAGAAGGCCGGCAAGGTGGATGTATCGGTCGTGGTCGGCGACATGAAGGCCGGCGCGGGCGGCGAACACATGCCGATGCATTGAGTCCGTGCGCTAAGCCTTCTCCAGCCGGAACGCCGGCCGCACCTCGCCGGTCGGCAGGCCGGCGAGGCTGGTCAATCGCGGCCGCGCCCAGCCAGCCAGGGGCACCGCGTCCGTCCGGTCGAGCAGCCCGATCTGCCGCAGGACTTCCACCGCCGCGACGAGCAACGCGCGCGCATTGCCATCGGCGATCTTGATCGCGATGCCGATGCCGGCGGAGCGCACCCCGATCGCCTGCACGCCGTCGGCGCCGGCCTTCGCCACCCGATCGCCGGGCGCGCTGCGCATGAAGGCCAGATCGCCGCGGCCGGCGCCCGACACCATTTCCGGATGCGCGGTCATTGCCCGGTAAAGCGTTTCCAGTGCCGTGCCCTGCGCGTTTTCCGGCGACGCGGCCAGCTTCGCGTAGGCATGGGCCAGCCGCGACAGCGGCATCGCGTAGTTAGGCGCCGAGCAGCCGTCGATGCCGCTTTTCAGTGCGGACGGCGACATCTCCACACACGCCGCGACGCGGTCGCGCACCGCCTGTTGCAGCGGGTGCGCGGGATCGAGATAGCCGTCGAGCGGCGCGCCGTGCCGCACGCACCACGCGAGAAAACCGGCGTGCTTGCCGCTGCAATTGTTGTGCAGCGGCGTGTAGCGCTCGCCCGCCGGCGGCGTCTCGCCGAGCGCCGCGTAGCGCAGCGGCACGTGACAGCCGCAGCGCAGGTGCGCGGCGTCGCAGCCGGCCTTGCCGAGCATCGATTCGACTGCGGCCAGGTGCATCGGCTCGCCGGAATGGCTGGCGCACAGCAGCGCGGTTTCGGCGCCCGTGAATCCGAAATGCTGGAGGCCGCCCGATTCGACCAGCGGCAGCGCCTGGAACGGTTTCAGCGTGGAGCGGGTGAACGTCAGCCAGTCCGGGTCGCCGGCCTGCCACAACAGCTTGCCGGCAGCATCGACCACGGCCACCGAACCGGCGTGCACGCATTCGACTTCGCCGCCGCGCGTGACCTCGACCAGCGTCGCGTGATTCACGAACCGTCTCCCTCCGTGCCGCGAATCCGGCGGACCAGCGCGGTGGTCGAGCGGCCCGGCACGAAATCGAGCGCGACCGCGCGGCCGCCGTAGCCGAGCACTTCCCTGCCTTCGGGGATCGCGGCCATGTCGTAGTCGCCGCCCTTCACGTAGACGTCCGGCCGCACCTCGCGCACCACTTCCAGCGCAGTGTCGTCGTCGAACGCGACTACCAGGCTGACCGATTCGAGCGCCGCCAGCACCGCCATCCGGTCCTCGCAGCGATTCAGCGGCCGCTCGTCGCCCTTGTCGAGCCGCTTGACCGACGCATCGGTGTTGACCGCGACCACCAGCGACGCGCCCTGCTCGCGCGCCTGCGCGAGATAGGTCACGTGGCCGCGATGCAGCAGATCGAACACGCCGTTGGTCAGCACCACCGGCCTGGGCAGCGCGACGACGCGGTCGGCGAGCGCGTCGCGCGGGCAGAGCTTGTCTTCGAAATTCGGCATGGCGTCCTCGAAAAAAAGCCGCAGGAACATGCCTGCGGCCGGGGAAAGCGAAAACCGGAACGTCAGGCCGCCTGCGGCGTCATCCCGGACACGATTTCCTTGCGATAACGGTTCAATTCCTGGACGCTGGCGAAGGTGCGATCGAACAGCAGCGACAGGTTGTGCAGGATGCGGTCGACCACCTTGCGCTCCCAGTCGGCGTCGAAGCGGATCTGCTTGTCGAGCCACTGCTCGAGCCAGTCCGGATCGGGCAGCCGCGACTGCACGGTGTCGTTCGGGAACAGCGACTGGTTCACGTGCAGGTTGGTCGGGTGCAGCGGCTTTTCGGTGCGACGCGCCGACGCCATCAGCACGCCGATCTTGGCGAACGCGGCGCGCGCGCTGTCGCCGACCTCGGTCAACGCCTTCTTCATGTAGCGCAGGTAGGCGCCGCCGTGGCGCGCCTCGTCCTGGCTGATGATCCGGTAGATGTGCTTGATCACCGGCTCGGTATGCCAGTCGGAGGCGCAGCGGTACCAGTGGTTGAGACGGATCTCGCCGCAGAAATGCATCATCAGGGTTTCCAGCGGCGGCGCCGGATCGAACTCGAAGCGCACGTTGTGCAACTCTTCCTCGGTCGGCACCAGGTCCGGGCGGAAGCGCCGCAGGTATTCCATCAGCACCAGCGAATGCTTCTGCTCCTCGAAGAACCAGACCGACATGAA